>NZ_JAKEUW010000070.1:0-23092 GCF_022398115.1 Vibrio sp. Isolate22
TCGCTAACTCAATGGAAAACTGACTCTGGCTACCACGACCGTTCAATCTCTGAGACGGCAATGTCCCGATATAAAGGACTGACTAGCGGCACATTGAGCTTGAGATGTTATAACGCTCAAGTTGGTGAGGCGTTAGCAAACGTCAAAGCAATGAACAAAGTTCTAGGACTAGGTATGCCTATTAGAAACTAACAGGTAAGTTCCGTAGGATAGATACGTCCTTTAGCTGATTTGATCAACAACGCCGTTTCATTCAATAAAATTTATTACAAATTGCTAAGTAAGCAAGATGAAATATATTCCATGTTTAGTTGTGTACTTCAATTGGACTAACGTGAGAGAAGTATTATGATATATATTTTGGGGTGTTGGATGTTGGCACTATTTATTGTGATAATAAATGTCATAATTCATGCTAATGTTATTTTTTGGTTGAGGAATATAAAGAGGAATATTTTTAGATTGAAGCAGGCCAGAACAATAACAGTAATTCTTTTCTTGATACTTTCTCTAATAATTGAGATTGCTGTTTTTGCAATCGGATATCAGCTAATGCTGCTTAATCCTGACTTCGGAACTCTAGACGGCTTAGAACAGTCTGGCTTTACGGACTATTTATACTTCTCCGCTGTTGTTTTTACCACTTTAGGCTTTGGGGACATAGTGCCTTTGGGTTATATACGACTGTATGTAAGTATAGAAGCACTAACTGGCTTAAGCTTGATAGCATGGTCGATGTCTAGTGCGTTTGAAGAGTTTCAACGATATGAAAGTTAACTCTCTACATCAAAGTGGGCACATAGTTAATTCGAGTAACTAAGAAGAATGTAAACTACACTTTATGAATATTTGGATAAAGTCATACAGTTTAAAAATGTATTATCAATCAATAATCTTACATTTATTATTTTAATAACTGAACAGCAATAACAATAAGGATGGGCAGTAATGAATATAAAAAGTACAAGCGATAGATATGGTTCAGTTGCGATAGTGATCCATTGGTTAAGCGCTCTTTTAATTTTGGCTCTACTGGTGTCAGGTTTTAGAATAAGCAATATGGAAGATGTTCTAGCCAAAGCATCTTTACTTCGATTTCATGTGCCGTTGGGGATAGGGATATGTATGCTAACCGTTTTACGAGTAATTTGGTGGATTTTGGCAGATAGGAAACCACAACCAGTTAAGATGCCAGCTTGGCAGCGGTTTGCGGCAAGTTTTATTCATGGAGTACTTTATGTAGTTATCATTGGAATGATAGCAAGTGGCATTGGCATGATGATCCTTTCAGAAGCAGCACCAATAGTATTCAACAGCTCCGGCGAAGGATTACCTAACTTTTGGGACTATGCCCCACGTATTCCACACGGCTTAGGTGCTCGATTCCTTATAGTATTACTAGCCCTACATATATTTGGAGCACTTTATCATCAATTTATAACTAAAGATGGTGTAATTAGACGTATGTGGTTCAAGTAGAGTACATTATGGTCCATTTGTCATGAACTCTATGGAAGAGATTGAACAAACCATTCAAGACTATAACAGCGGCGTGTTTGAAACTTATTAGTGTGTGGTTTGGACTTTCGAGGGATTGAGAAGATAACAACGAATTTGGTCGTCGATTTGATGACTGTAAAACAAGTGACACTATCCACTGCCGGTTATTATCACTTATTTAACCACGCTCTTAGAGCGTGGTTTTTTCTTATTGGAGAGAAGCTAGCTCACTTCTCCCTAAAGGTATTCACATAGGTAAGCCGTTGCTTCTTTTACTTGTAGGTCAAAAGATGAATCGCCTGCAACGTCAAAAGACTCACCAGATTGGTATGTAGTCCAGTCTTCATCACCAACACGTTTTACCGTTAGTGCGCCTTTTACAACCGTCATCTTTTCTGGAGCCGCCGTACCGAAGGTATATTCACCCACAGCCATTACCCCAACACTCACATCAGCACCAGATTGGTTAAACGCTAGCGATTTTACGCCACCTTCAAAGTATGTGTTTTCTTTAATCATTGTACTTCCTTGTTATCTTGAAATTGCAGTTATTGGGCTCAACAAATAAGCCTATCTGTAAACTTAGGTGATAATTGTTTTAACCAATTCGCGACTTTCCTACAAGAAATAAATACGCATAACTTAAGATTTACTGACAGTAATTTTCATTGATGACATAAATATTGATAGCAATACTCGAAAAAACATCAAAGCAAGTCTATTTATCGTAACTTTGGATCTTGCTTCTAACTCTTCTAACGATCTTTGCAAACAAAGATTTTAATTTATAGACTCAAAGACGGTACAAGCAAAAAATGAAGAGATAATGGCAAAAAAGCCCACTAAAAGCAGAGATATATTTGCCAACTCACTACTCTACGGCTTTCTATTAGCAGGTTTTATGATTGCTGTCACCGCTGGTTATTTTGCTTATCAAGCCCACCAAAAGTCTGTCAGTCCAAGTAACGTATATGGTAATTGGATTGAGATTGGTGCTCCACCATACAATACCGACATCCTGACCCTTTCTGAAAAAGGGGTAATGATCAATCATCGCCTTATCACCACTTCGTTTGAGTTTGACGGTAAAATCGTCACGATAAATACTGGCTCTGGACCAAGGGTTTACACCATCAGTGGTACTTATGATTCACCTCGCCTAAAACGACTGGAGCCAAGCACACCAGCCCAGCAATTTATTAAAGAAGGCTTTGAGCATACCGCTACCGGTGACAATCACAGCGTCATGCAACAAAGAAGAGCTTCATTAGCTGAGCAATTCAAAAGATAGCCTTCAATCGCCAAAATCACTCCACCAACACACTTAAAGCCCCCCCTGCCTAGCCGCTACTACTTTGTGATATTGCTTCAACTAAGCAATATTTTCATGCAGTTTGTCGCACCTTTACATAACTTCATGTTGTGAAACTTCACATATGAGATTTTCATGCTAGGCGACATTTCATTTTATAAAACATGGACTCGACCTCTCACTCATTAAGCAACAATTTTGTAACAAGATACAATTTTTTAGTTGTCCATCGAAAACAGATTTATTTTCAGTTATGAAATTAAAACTCTCTCGAATACTGACGGGGAAGCTCCTTCAAAACTGATCGGAGCAACTTATGAGGCCATTTGGTTCTCGTAACCTTCAAGGAATGAGAGAAATAGTATGATTCGTTTTAATACCTGTGCTGCGAGCATTGCTCTAGCGCTATCTGGTACAGCATTAGCTGCTCCAACAGCACCTAGCATCGACATGTACGGTTCCAACAACCTACAGTTTTCTAAAATTGAACTCGCGATGGAAACCACTTCTGGCTACAACCAGATGGTTAAGTATCACGACAAAGCAAAGGTCGACGTTAAGTTTAACCAGTGGAGCGGAACGTCAGGAAACACGTACAACATCTACTTTGATGGCGTTAAAGTTGCGACCGGTCCAATCACTGGCAGCCAAACTACAGCTTCATTCGAATACGGTCAGGGTGGCTTGTTTGATATGGAGATCGAAGCGTGTGACGAAACGGGTTGTAGCAAGAGTGCACCCGCTAAGATCACTATCGCCGATACGGATGGTGCACACTTAGCACCACTAGCAATGAACATTGATCCAAACAACAAGTCATACAATACAGACCCAAACACAGTAGTGGGTACTTACTTTGTTGAATGGGGCATCTATGGCCGTGATTACACAGTCGACAACCTACCCGCTGATAACTTGACCCATATCCTTTATGGCTTCATCCCAATTTGTGGTCCTAACGAATCAGTGAAATCAGTTGGCGGTAACAGCTATAATGCACTCATGACGGCATGTCAGGGCGTCAACGATTACGAAGTAGTGATTCATGACCCATGGGCAGCTTTCCAGAAAAGTTTTCCTCAAGCAGGTCACGAATACAGCTCACCAATCAAGGGCAACTATGCAATGATGATGGCGCTCAAGCAGCGTAATCCTGATCTGAAAATCATCCCTTCAATTGGCGGTTGGACCCTATCAGACCCATTCTTCGATTTCACCACCAAAGCAAACCGTGACACCTTCGTCGCATCGGTTAAGAAGTTCCTAAATACATGGAAGTTCTATGACGGTGTGGATATCGATTGGGAATTCCCAGGTGGCGGCGGTGCTGCACCAGAACTTGGTGACCCAGTAAATGATGGCCCAGCTTATATCGCACTAATGGCAGAACTGCGCGCAATGCTTGATGAGTTAGAAGCAGAAAATGGTCGTACTTACGAACTCACATCAGCGATCGGTGTTGGTCACGACAAAATTGAGGATGTGGATTACGGTGATGCTATCCAGTACATGGACTACATCTTTGCGATGACTTACGACTTCTACGGCGGTTGGAACAACGTGTTAGGTCACCAGACAGCATTAAACTGCGGTAACTTCATGCGTCCTGGCCAGTGTGATGGCTCTGGCATTGATGAAAATGGCAAACCGTACACAGGCCCTGCTTACACCACTGACAACGGTATCCAATTACTGCTTCAGCAAGGTGTTCCAGCTAACAAACTTGTCGTAGGTACAGCAATGTACGGTCGTGGTTGGGAAGGCGTACTACCATCAACACTTTCTGACCCAAGCGACCCTATGACAGGTGTCGGTAATGGCAAACTGAAAGGCAGCACTGCACAAGGTGTATGGGAAGATGGCGTTATCGACTACAAAGGCATTAAAGCGAACATGCTTGGCGCCAACAACCAAGGTATCAATGGCTTCGAATATGGCTACGACGAAATGGCAGAAGCGCCATACGTTTGGAACCGTACTTCAGGTCAGTTGATCACGTTTGATGACGACCGCTCGGTTAAAGCAAAAGGTGCGTACGTGCGTAGCCTTGGTCTTGCGGGTCTGTTCTCTTGGGAAATTGATGCGGATAACGGCGACATCCTAAATGCGATGCACGAGGGTTTAGCAGGGGGCACTACAGAACCTGTGAACAAGAAACCAACCGCATCAGCAGGTGCAGACCAATCTGTTGAAGGCCCTGCTTCTGTTTCTCTAGATGGCAGCGCTTCAAAAGACAGTGATGGCACAATTGCGAGCTACGCTTGGTCTCAAGTGAGCGGTACAGCAGTAACTCTGGCTAACGCTAATGCCGCGGTTGCAAGCTTCGATGTTGTTGAAGTCGCTCAGCAAGAAACACTGACCTTTAGCCTAACAGTAACCGACAACGAAGGCGCAACGTCAACGGACACAGTTGTTGTAACGGTAAACCCGAAAGATACAGGTCCAGTTAACTCAGCACCAGTTGCAGTGGTTACGGCTCCGGCTGAAGTCAATGCGGGCGATGTTGTGGTCGTGGATGCATCTGCGTCTAGCGATGCCGATCAAGACACACTAACCTTCACATGGGATGTACCTGCAGGTATCGATGCAACCGTACAAGGCGCTTCAGTAAGCTTTGTTGCAGCAGAATACACGCAAGACAAAGTTCTGAACTTCTCTGTGACCGTGAGTGACGGTACAGATTCATCAGTCGCAGCTGCATCAGTGAAAGTACTTAAGAAAACCACAGACGGTGGTACGTGTACTAACGCTTGGGATTCAAGTGCAGTCTACACTGGCGGCGACCAAGTGACTCAAGCTGGCAAAACTTGGGAAGCGAAATGGTGGACCAAAGGTGATGACCCAGTTAACTCTGGTGAATGGGGCGTATGGAAAGAGATTGGTCCGGCAAACTGTGCTAACTAAAAATAGGTGTAAGCTAAATACTTACTAAACACCTAAAAGCAAAGGCCAACCAGAAATGTCTGGTTGGCCTTTTTTTATTTGTTTTCTAAGCCTACGTATTACCGGATTGATTAACTAAAACTAACCAATCAAGGTATCAAAGCTCTCAAACACTTGCGGGCACTTCATTACTCGTCCGTGACCTTGTCCTTGAGTGGCAATCAAGGTAACACGATCCATTTCATTCGCTGCACGCTGCGACACATCGAACTTAGTAAACTTATCTTGCTCATCATGCACAATGATGGTCTGAGACTGACGTAGCGCGAGCTTGCCATACGGGTCAACCGACTGAATTGGGTAATTAAACTGCTCTTCTACTTCTCCAACTACCGCCTCAAACAGCTTCATTGAATAACCAGAACGAGCAACGCTGCCAAACAAATTATCCAAGTAGTCCAATACAGGTGCGATCAGAAGCAGCGGTTTGTTTTCCAATTTAGCGTGCTTACATTCCAACGCAGAAGCAGTACCCATGCTATGACCAACCAAGCCAGCCACTTCACCCACCGAATCTAGAATCGCCTCAAGACCGTTCACAAACGCCGGAATATGACCATGCACGCCATCGCTGCCACCATGTGCCGGGTGATCGTAAGCCAGAGCGGTATAACCTTTAGCGGCGATATGTTCCATCAGAGGAAAGAATTGACTCGCGGTACCAGACCAGCCATGAGTTAATACCCAAACTGGGCCGGTACCCAAAGAGTAAGTTTTTAACACACCATCACGGCCTTTAATTTCGCTCTTGATCAGCCCTTGTGGATCCGCATTTTTTTGCTCCGTTCGCATTGGCGTAAGCAGCAGTTTACGCGCGGTTTTCTTCGCATGGCTCGGCGCTAAGATGTAATGCAGATTGGTGGTTGCACCAATCAGGCTGCGCTTAAAGCTGAATTTGTTCGATGTATTAAAATAGATTTTGTCACTCATGACCATTCCTTATCTCGCCAAATTTATTGGCGTATCCAGCTCGGTCATAAAAACGAACGACCGTGCTATTTGTTAATATAAAAAATGGCGATACTGCTGTTTATGCACGCTGCCGCCACTTATCTTAAATTTTTTAGGCCATAAATAGGCCAAGTTCATGGGCTTAACCAGCTCAATGGCTTACCTGTTAAACCACTTTCCAGCTAGCAATTAAGCGCTCTACGCCACTCCAAAAATGGGTATGGCTCGCTTGCAGGCCTCGTAACGAATAGAACAAGTTCGCACTCAAGTAGAGCCCATACATCTCAAAGGTTGCCTGTTTTGGATCTAGGTCGGCTCTAAACTGTTGGCTCTCCACAGCTTTTGCTACTTGAATCGTCAAGTAATCAATCCAAACCGAAATGGTTTTCTGCAGCGCTTGCTGAATCACAGATGTTTCACTGCCCGCGTCTTTCCAAGCATCTATAAACATGCAACTGCCTTGGAATGAGTGGTTCCACCCTAACCAGTTATCGAGTAGCTGTTTTAATTTCGCTTCAATGTCAGCATCACCAAGTTCTCTTGCTGGAATGATGACTCGCTCGGTGAAGATAGCATTGGAGTACTCAAGTACAGAGAGCTGCAGGTTCTCTTTAGAGTTGAAGTGCGCAAACAAACCACTCTTAGACATACCACACTGCTTGGCTAATTCGCCAATCGTCAAACTCTCAAGCCCATTCTCACTCGCAAGGGCGAATGCATGGCTCAAAATATACTCTTTGGTTATCTTTCCTTTACTCATCATTCACCAAGGATAAATCTGATACGTTATTTTTAGCACGTTCGTTCTTTTTTTCAAAGATTTTTACTTATCTATTGGGATTCAATTTCTCTTCTCAAAGAATTGTGGAAAAATGCGACAGTATTCAAAGGATATTGAAGTTGGCTAAATTTAAGGAAAAATAATGGACACACTTTGGGAACAGTTTGCATTTTCAGCCTCAGTGACAGGCCCTATCTGTTTAATGTTGTTTCTTGGTGTGGTACTCAAACGAATTGGGCTTATCAATGACAACTTCATTGATGTCGCTTCTAAGATTGTTTTTCAAATCACCTTACCCGCGATGCTGTTCTTGAGTATCGTTCAATCCGAACATAACTTCTCTGCCAGCAGCACACTGGTGTTATTTGCTCTCGCTGCTAACTTCGCTTTTTTCCTCATTGCTACGGTCTCGACCAAACTATTATTCAGAGATTCGAAGGACCAAGGCGTCATCATCCAAGGTGGATTCAGAGCGAATACGGGCATCATAGGTTTAGCGTATGTCGCCAATATCTACGGTAATCAAGGCGTGGCACTTGCGGCGATCTATGTTGCATCAATTACTGTGCTCTACAATATCCAAGCCGTGATTGCTTTAACCCCTGAGGGCAAAGACACGGGCGATAAAGCCATTCAAGCGATAGCAAAGTCGATAACCAAGAACCCTCTTATTGTCGCCATTTTCCTCGGTGTTTTCTGTTACGCACTGTCTGTTCCAATTCCTAAAATGGTGACTGATGCCGGACAATACTTGGCGAAAATGACCTTGCCTCTGGCTTTGCTGTGTACCGGCGGCTCATTGGATATCAGCTCTCTCAAACAGGAGAAACTCGCGACTTGGTTTTCCTCAAGTTACCGGTTAGTTGCCTCGCCATTACTTATCACATTGGTAGCATTGGCCTTAGGCTTTGAAGGACTCGATCTTGGACTGATCTTCCTGATGAGCGCGGCACCAACCGCTGCTGCAAGTTATGTAATGGCACGAGCGATGGGAGGAAATGCAACGCTTGCTGCCAATATTATCGCGCTGACCACTTTAGGTTCGCTTATCACTTGTACGCTTGGTATTTTTGCACTTACTGCAATGGATTTAATATAGCTGCGACAGGCTTCAAAAAATCAATACAAGCCGTCATATAAAGGCCGAAACCCTTGATTTAACGCTAACTGGTTCAATACAAAGGCTGCTAGATTCTACGAAAATTTTCTTAGAGATCTGATATGTCTTCCGTTCAAAATACGCCTTCACAACGCATCGCCAGTATCGAGTTAGGTCGAGTGATTGCTATCTTGGCGATCATTGGCTTACATGGCCAAATGGCCCTTACTTATTGGCAAATCAATGAAGTGCCATGGATTGGTTATATTCTCAACCAAACTGCTCGCTTTGCCGTACCTCTGTTCTTCCTAATTTCAGGTTATCTGATTCAACCTAAGCTCGTCTCATCTCCTTGGGAAGCCGTCATCAATTACTCGAAACCACTGCTCAAGGTTTGGGTGGTATGGAGCATCATTTGCTTAGCGGTACCCTTCAACCTCGCTAGAGTTGAAGAGCTCGGTTATCTAGGTGAACGCCAAGGTTACTGGGGCTTTTTGATGAGCACACCGCTCAACTCTTTCTTAGAGGGGGGATTGGTACATTTATGGTTTATTCCAGCTTTAGTTTTCGCTGTTTTGATCATCGCTTTGATGGTTGAGATGAAGCTCGATAAGCTTTTATTACCTCTGGCAGCTGCACTCTACATCTACGGTGTTTTAGCGGGGAGTTATACAAGCCTGACTGGACTGGAAGCACCTTTCTTTACCCGTAACGGCCCGTTCTTCAGTACATTAATGGTGACCTTAGGTTTCCTTATTCGTCAGCATCAATGGAAAGTGTCGTCTGCTAAGGCGCTAGGACTAATCGCATTAGGTGTGGGGATTCATTTTGCGGAAGCGGCATGGCTGTCTAAATTCGACATCGCGTTCAACATCCATGATTTCTTGTTTGGTACTGCGCTATGGGGAGTGGGCACGTTTATGTGGCTTCTAGCTAATCCAAATGTGGGCAATTATGGTTGGGTTCGTGCTATCTCAAATCGCATGTTGGGTATCTACGTTAGTCACCTATTAATCATCATCTTGTTGTTCAATGTCTGTGGTGTATTGGGCATTACGGAGCTAGCAAAAGACGTAACCGTATTCTTTGGCACTGTGTTACTCAGCTTTGGGTTGGTCGTTGCAATTGAGAAAAGCCCATTGCGACACGTACTGCTTCGTTAGCAATAACAAAATGGCGCTAATAACGTTCTCGGTTTAAATAGCCATAAAAAAGGCAAGATAACTTAGTATCTTGCCTTTTTTATTCAGATAAAGAGTGAACCTACGTCATTCATAAGGTGTTATCGGAACGCCATCGCGCCTTTACCTACCCCTTCATAAGCCACAATTTGTAGTGATTGGTTTTCTGTCAAACTTGGGGCAACTTGATCCGCAATGTAGCCTGCCAGTAATTCCACCGTGGTATCGGTTGGCAAGATCTCTGTTTCACACTTAGCAATCGCTAACTCAAACTCACCTTGTGGGGCCGTGTAACTAAAACCATAGTGGCTTTCGTCATTCACACTCTTGGCATGCTCGCTTAGGTTTAATGATGAAACAGAAACTTGGTCTTCTTTAGAGCCTAGATAGATGTCTTCCCAACGCTTAGCAAACGCTAGCTCACGTTGTTCATCACGCTGACCGTCAACCACAATTTCAACCGGAGAACGGTGGCCGTGCGCGATACGCTGACAGTTACCATCATGCTTTTTCAAACCATGGGTATAGTGGTAGAACGCACCATTAATGTTCTCGTGGCGAAGGGTGATCTCTAACCCTGTTACGTTGCTTGGAAGGTTGTCACGAAGAATGTCATAAACGTGTGCGGTCACGCTCTCGATGGTGATCGCCTCGGCATCAACCAGACAGTAAGCTTCATCAGGACAGTGCAAGTGAAGACTCTTATCACCACGCAATACATCGACTTTTGCGTAGCCCGGTTTACTTGCTTGATGCACGATCGCAGCATTTCTCATTGGCAGCAGTAAGCGGTGATCGACATGCTGATCAACAAGATTTTTGATCTGTTTTTTGACTCTGCTGAAGTCTAAAACCATGCTCATTTCATTCAGTTCACCAGACATAGTGACATCTAAAATCCAACTATCTCCTACGACCCCTCTGTGTTCACAGATGTATGAAGAATCGATAACGGTAAGGTCTCTTACAAATAGGTTCAAGTGGAACTCCTTAGTGCTTTAATGAGATACGGGAGGCTGAATAATGTTCAGCAGGCACTTCGTCTCATTGATGTCTGATAAAATAGGACGGGCAGGATGTTACAACGAGCTTATAAAGTCCACCTTTTTAGCCCATCATTCGAGAAATGAACAAACTACGCGCAATTTCCGCTAAAACATAACCAAGCCTAATGCTAATAGCCACATTTCAGATAAGGTTGCCCAACGCTTTACGCCACATTCTGTTTTAGCCATAACCGCGGCGACATTCCGGTGACATGTTGAAACGCACGAGCGAAACCAGAATAGCTGTTGTACCCCACTTCATCCGCGACCCAGTTGATGGGCTTATTTTGCAACAGCAACGATTGAGCAACAGAAACCCGCCACTTTTGAACATAGTCACCAGGAGTTTCGCCAACTTCCCGCTTGAATGCTTCAATAAACTGAGTTCGAGACATCGCAGCCAAGGAAGCCATTTGGGCGATAGAAAAGTGTCGTGCGGGCATCAAGTGAATAGCAGTCACCGCCGGGGCAAGTCGCGGATGAGCAAGCGCAGAGAATACGCCTTGATCGATTTGCTGGTGCTCTATGAGATGTCGAAAAATCAAAGCCATTAGCGCATCACTCAACTTATCCATTAAGTATTGCTGACCAGATGATGCCTGGCTCGATTCTCTAAACAGCACTTCAATCACAGGCATTACATTCGGAGCATCCTCAAACGGAATCACGATCACATCAGGCAATGCAGCCAACAATGGGTTCATCTGCCCTGATCGGTATTCGACGTTTGCACACACTAATTCAGCGCCCTCTCCCACACCTTCTATTGCATGAGGCGTGCTATTAGGTAAGTAAACGATACAAGGCTGTGAAAGCTGCCTGTGCTCCCCATGAGCGCAAGACAAGGTCAGCTCCCCCGCACTCAATACGTGCAGGTGTCCCTCTTTCCCTTCTTGTGCATTAAATGATGAGACGCCACACAAGTGCCCTGAGTAGAAAACACCGGTACGTATCGAGAAGTGTTCCATCAACTGTGACAACAGATCCATGCATCCTCCGAACGATTCGCTTACTTTTTAGTTCTTTTGTCCCTCTATAGACCGGACCAGTCGGCTAATTTATTTCATACAAGTTAACTAACACTGACAAGGAACTTGATATGTCACATTTAAAATCGACCAGTCAAAAAATCACTCTTACCGCCGCATTACTAGGTGCGAGCTTTTCAATAATGGCAGCTGACCTGGATATGAGTGTCGACAGCAACGATCTTGCAATTAAAGGTTATGACCCTGTGGCTTACTTCGACAACAAGGGCCCAGTGAAAGGCACATCAGAATTCACCGCAACGTACAAAAATGCCATTTATCAGTTTGTGAACAGTGAAAACCGAGACCAATTCCGCGCCGATCCACAAGCCTATGCGCCTCAATATGGTGGCTACTGCGCCTTCGGGGTAGCAATGGGTAAGAAGTTTGAGACCGATCCACAAGCTTGGAAAATAGAAGATGGGAAGTTATATCTGAACTTAGATAAGTCAGTGCAAAAACGTTGGTTGGAGAACACACAAGAGTTCATTCAAGATGCCGACAACAATTGGACCACTATCAAAACGGTTGAAGCCTATAAGCTCTAGATAAATTGCCACTACCCTCCCTTCTATAAACGGAAGACCCTCTGCCTTCCGTTTTTCCAAATATCATATTAACCATATTCAATACGCAGCATCTTACGACGCGAATCCAACCTATTTTTATTCTATAATCATGGCAGATAAGCTTTTCATTTCATGGAAGAATAATGATATTACCTAGGATTTTGGTCGTTGGACTCTGTCTATTTTCAGCCCTCTCTTATGCGACTCCGTGGCAGTTCGTCAAAAGCGAAAACGGCATCACCATTCATAAGCGCAATCATGGGAATGGTCTTGTTGAAGTTCGAGCCCAAATGCAGGTCGAAACGAGTTACTCAGGTTTTCTCTTGCTATTGGAAGACAGCGATAACGTACCGAATTGGATCGACAATGTGTCGCACAGTGAAGTATTAATGCAAATCTCTAGTAATGAAAATATCGTCTACACCCAGTTCAAAGCCCCTTGGCCAGCTCGTGACCGAGATATGGTGACGTACTCGAAATATGAAGTAGAAGACGGTCAATTCACCTTAACCATTAAAGATGCATCCAATTACTTGGCTAAAGAGTCGGGGTATATTCGAATCAACGAGGTCGATGCGCTTTGGGTTTTACAGCCTCTAACCAATGGCCTAACCCACATCACCTATACGGCATATGCGAATGCGGGCGGTATCTTGCCTGACTGGTTAATGAACCGCTTATCCGCTAACAACGCATTCAGTACCTTCAAAAAGCTTAAAGACCAGCTTCCAAAGTACCAAGGGCAACAGCACCCTAATCTCGACCAATAACTCATAATCAGCTTTTGCTTAAGGCGTGGAACGGTTAATTTCGTCTCGCTAGGTCACGCGCAAGAATCAATGCTAAGCCAAAGATCTGAAGAAAGAGCGCGATATTTTTATAGAGGGTCATCTGCTCCTCAAGGGCTTGAAGGAGTTCAGATAAGGTTAGATTATCAAGGTAGAAGTCATCGATGCGTGTGCGTTGCGATTGCTGAGCTTGGTTAATCAACATCATGATCTGAGAAAGGTTTTCGACGGTAATCTCTGGAACTTCGCCACTAACCCACGCACCAAGCTGACCGCGCATCGCTTCTTCTAATTCCGGTGTCACCGACGAATTTGAAGAAGTACTAATATCCATGTGCAGCAACATAGATTCACGCTTACGCTCTAAGGTTTCAATCGTGTTCCAAGCCAACTGAATCGAGTAAACATTGCCCTGTTGACGCTCTCGATACTGAGCCTGTTCAACCACCATTTTGTCGAGCACGAAGCTCGACACAACAATGGCCAGAATATTCAGCACCAAACCTGTTAATACAATCATCCATGGTGGAGGGAGGCGTAGCGCCATGCTTGTCCTTACATAAGCTTATCAAACGGGAGATAAATCAAGTTTAGAACAACTAAAGACACCATGCTGGCAAAGGTCAAATACATGCCTTGCTTTCTTCCCTTCAGGCTACGGGCAAGTATGCTTTTTCCATGAATAATACGGCCAGCAACAAAAGCAATACCAATAACGTGAATCAGCCATACATTGGCGCCGTTGAATTCTAGCAACGCCATCAGTATCACGGTAATCGGAATATAATCCATTGCGTTACTTTGAGCAGAACGAGCCACTTGTAACGATTCAATACCACCATCTGCGTGTGCGACTTGATTCTTTCTTCTTTGCTTAATCACTTCAATGGAAAGCCATAACATGACCAAAGTGAGCAACGAAGCATATAACGCTGTAACCATTATCATTTCCTACTGGTTAGTTTATTCGGCGGGCTACCTCAACGTATCTGTATTCAGCAAACAAAGAGCATTCACGCCCGCACATGTGTAAGAGATCTCTCACAAAAAACGTAAGAGATCTCTCACAAAAAACGTAAGAGATTACAATCAAGCTTCGCAGAAAAATCCTAGATTACAAACCCAAGCCCTTGTTTTGTATGAGTCCGCACAGTTTTTCTTAGCTTTACCTTAAGATTATTTGCTTGAGGTAGATTGTGGGAGAAACCTCCAGAGTGTTTAATATACGTGTCGACAGGGAGTTGGCAGGAACAGGAAAAATCCTAATGGATTAGGTATCTTCAGGATGAAGATTTGATGACTTAGGATGAGTTATCAGCAAGGAAGTTATGCTCTAGGATAGAGTCACTTATCAGGATGATGAGTTTGCAAGGACACCGCTAGGAAGGCGATGGATTGGATAGGTTAAAGGATTTAGCCACGTCAAGGAACGATGCAGGGAGCACCAGTTACCTATTGAAAGATAAGTAACGCGCAGTAGCAGGATGGCTACAAAAAGAATAGACCCCGTTTGGTGCAAGCCAAACGGGGTTTCCTTTTTCTAAAGCCTAAGAAATTTCAGAAGTCAGGCTACAGAATAATGTTCATCAGGAACATCGCACCAAACGCATTCAACACTGAAATAGCGATCATCACTGGGATGTAACGGCCTTCAGTACCAATTGGCCCCATGATTCGGCCCATGTATTGAACCTGTGAGCCCATCAAGTAAATAGCCGGCGCTAAGATCGCAATATGATTGCCATTCAAGATACCTTGGTCAAACAGCGTGATTACCACACCCACTGCACCGCCCATCGACATCCACGCACCGATCAATACTGCAGCTGCTTCACCCGGTAAACCAAACACCGCCATGATTGGGGCAAACACACTGCCCATCAAATCCAACGCACCCGTAATCTGTAATGCTTTGATGATTACAAACGCCATCAGAACGTTTGGCACTGTCGAGGTGGTCGCAATAACCCAGCCTTTCTTAGCACCTTCAACGAAAATATCAGTCACCATTGGTTTCTTTGCTTTTACTTCGCTCATTATGCTACTTCCTCTTCCAGTTTTTGTTCTTTGTCTGATTTTGGTTTGTCTTCTTTACCTTCAGTAATATTCAGGTAGATACGGAACAGGTTGGCACCCACAAACTTAAAGATGAACATCACCGCCACGGCGAGACCAATAGATGATGTTACCGCGAGAGAACCGTCCATTGCGGTTAGAGTAAATAGCACAGCGCCAGACGAGAAGAAGTTAACGATCGCCGCACCTGCTGTGAATTGGAACATGGTAAAGACATCAGTTTCACGCTTAGTTAGATGCCCTTCATCTTTAAGCTGACGAGTCATCGCTGCACCTGCATCGGTACTTTGCAAAGAAGCGATCAATGCCAAGCCTGAGTTACCAGGAATGCCCATAAGCGGACGAAGCAGTGGAGTAAGCAGTTTACGAGCCGCATCTAGCGCACCATAGTGCTCAAGTACGTTGATCATACCCAAAGCAAACATCACGGTCGGAATAAGTGTCAAAGCAAAAATGAAACCGTCACGAGCACCGCTACCGCCTTTACCACGCAAAGAGGTGGTTGCCGCTTGAATACCATCAGCGGATTCACTTACATCGTAAGCAACTTTACCGAATGAGCCGTTAAGCGTCGTAAAATCGAATACGCCATACCATTCATTGGACTGCATCAAGCCGGAGAAAAACACAACCGCAAAGGCGAGTGCGATGTAACTGCCGATCGTGACTTTACGATCGGTTTTCGTTGGATTAGCCATAAGGACCTCTATACATCTAGTTTATGTGGAACAGAACACGCATAGATAGTGCAAACTAATGAGAAGAAGGTTAATGACCAAAATCAAACAGAGTATCGGTTTAAATTGAAGATGATAGGCAACATATAAAACTGTGACTATGGTTTAGATATCGAAATATAAACTGACAAGATCCTCATATTTCACATACAAAACTAAATAAATTTTGCTGCAATAGCGCAACCGAAAACATACAGAAGAGACACAAAAATCAGTGCCCAACGGATAAAATCCCGGATAGTCCGATCTCTGATAATTATGTAAGATATCTCTTACATAAATTTTTAGTTAAATTTTAATATAGGCACTTAAATCGTGATTTTTCTTCCAAAACGCAACCGTTTTCATTCTGCTGATTGAGTTTTATTCCAAGCCGAATTCATGAGCCATTTTATAAAGGATTTGAGCTTAATTCGAAATTCCAGCCTCAAGAGGTGCTATAGACTTCGCGCAGCCAATATAGAAGGAAAACGGTGACAAAAATGGAAATGAGAACACTCAAATATCAAGTAATGGGTAAAGGCATGTGGATCACTGCCACGGTATCTCGCGTAGTTGCGGACAAACTTGCGATGGAATACCAATCCTATGGCTGGCCTGTTGAGATATGTGCTGCAGAACAAACAATGACGTTTGATCGTAATGCTGCATAATGTTGGCGACACAGAATAAGCTCTATCGGACTTAAGCCCGGTAGGGCTTTTTCTTTATTACTCACGTGTACAAGATTGTAATTTGAGACGCGCAAGGCCGTACTTCAGCCCACCTCACAGTCTATTGCTTTCCTTGTAATCTGTTGAATTATTAAGATATCTATCACACTCCACATGGTTATTTAGGTCTACGCTTTTACGCGTGTTAATAACTTATTAACTTTGGAGCGTAATTCATGCTAGGTATCCAGCTTTCTGTTGTCCTCTCTTTGCTGTGTTTTTCTGCGGTGGCGGGGGCAACTACCTCCCAACTAGGGGAACCTCTCAAGCTTACCAATTCATTTGCTGGCTACCTCTCGCTCACTATTTTCGTTATCGCTTACGTTGTAGTGATGATGGAAGAGTATCTAAAGCTGCGAAAGTCCAAACCCGTTTTACTCGCCGCTGGCCTTATTTGGATCATCATTGGTTTCACATACCAAGAGCACAATCTAGTTGAAGTCGCGAAGCAAGCGCTCGAACACAACTTATTGGAATACGCCGAGCTGCTACTCTTCCTGCTCGTCGCCATGACTTACATCAGCGCGATGGAAGAGCGAAGACTATTTGATGCGCTACAAGCCTGGATGGTGGGTAAAGGCTTTAATTTTCGGTCTCTATTCTGGTTAACCGGTATTTTGTCGTTCTTTATATCCCCGATAGCCGATAACCTGACAACCGCTCTATTAATGTGTGCCGTGGTACTTAAGGTCGCAGGAGATAACCCTAAATTTGTTAACCTCGCCTGTGTGAATATTGTGATTGCGGCGAATGCAGGTGGCGCGTTCAGCCCATTTGGCGACATCACTACCTTGATGGTATGGCAGGCAGGCTATGTCAGTTTTAGTGAATTCATTCCCTTATTCATTCCTTCAATGATGAACTACCTCGTTCCTGCTCTGATCATGTCTTACTTTGTACCCACCACCCAGCCCGACACGGTACATCAACACGTTGAATTGAAACGAGGCGCGAGACGAATTGTATTCCTATTCATTATGACCATAGGTACTGCCGTTGCTTTCCACGCAGTCCTGCACTTCCCACCAGTAATGGGCATGATGATGGGGCTGGCATACCTCCAGTTCTTTGGGTATTTCTTGAGAAAAACACTGCCCAACTCGCTGGCTAAGAAGAAAGCCGTGGCAATTGCGAATAACGATGAAGGAGCCTTGAAACGACTCGGATCGGTGGTGCCTTTTGATGTATTTCGAAGAGTGTCTCATGCCGAGTGGGACACATTACTCTTCTTCTACGGAGTGGTAATGTGTGTCGGTGGTTTGAGCTTGCTTGGTTACTTAGAACTCGCTTCAGGCGTCATGTACAGCCAATGGAATCCGATTTGGGCGAATATCATGGTGGGCATCTTGTCTGCGATTGTCGATAACATTCCGGTGATGTTTGCAGTGTTATCAATGGAGCCACAAATGTCGATGGGTAACTGGTTACTGATTACGTTGACCGCTGGCGTTGGGGGAAGCTTATTGTCGATCGGTAGCGCTGCTGGTGTGGCATTGATGGGTGCAGCTCATGGTAAGTACACCTTCTTTGGACACCTAAAGTGGATGCCAGTCATCATGATTGGCTATGCGGTCAGCATCGCGGCTCACTTATGGCTTAATGGTGGGTTATTCTAGTTAGATGAACCTTCTTGATGCGGGCTTTCGACTCGGGTCCAAACGTTACTCAATTGAACCGCTGGGCATTGGTTGCATGTCAGTACCTCACCCTGCTGTTGAATGCGCATCACCAAGTCTGAATCAGTGCGGCTGCTTCCTGAGTTCAGCTCAATGGTAATCAAATCATCATCGACGCTATAACTGCGAGTCACCGTGTTATCTGTCGTCTGATAAGTGACTTGTCCTGACTCAAAAAGCAAATAGCTGTCGTTATCAGTACTTTCATACATACCTTTAAATAGAACCAGCTGTGGGACTTCAAAAGGTTGACTGGTATCGCTTAAACAACCTGTCAGTAACAGCGTACTACTGCAACTGAGTAAGAAAGGGATTTGACTATTCATTTGGGCATCCTTGCCTAGAGAACATAACTAAAAGGATATGCGACCAAACAAGTATTTTCCAGAAAGCGCCAACCTTTTTGCAAAGTCACACTTTTAAGGTCTTTGGGCTAGGCCCAACACTGCGAGGCATCAGTTAACCAAAAATCCAATAACCAAGTGATCTATTCTTGGCCAATTCCCTCAATCGCCAATAAGCGCTGTTTTCGTTCAATCCCGCCCGCGTAACCCGTCAATTTGCCATTCTTGCCTATCACTCGATGACACGGAACAATCACTGATACCGGGTTCTTGCCATTGGCTAACCCCACAGCTCGCACCGCTTTTGGATTACCGATCGCGTCGGCTAACTGAGCATAGCTCCATGTTTCTCCGTAAGGAATAGTAGTCAGTGCGTGCCAAACCGATTGCTGAAAAGGAGTGCCTTTGGCAGCGATTGGTACATCAAATTGAACGGCTTCTCCTGCAAAATAACGTTCGAGCTGCTCTTTGACCGATTGGAAAATCGGAAAGCTATCTTCTTGTGTACCTAAGTCTTCCGGTTTCGTTGTGTGTGTTTCAAACCAAACTCCGAGTAAGCCTTGCTCATTCGCCTGCAGAGTCACAGTGCCTAACGGGCTATCATAATATGTAAAACGGTTCGCCATGATTACTCCTAACTTTGTATTGCGGACTTTCGCGGGTTGCTCTTTCTATTAAGACTGATTCCAGCAGTGGAACGTCGCGTAACTGCCCCACGGTGAAACACTCTCTATATTGATAGCCGGTCGGTGCTCGATAAACTTCTTCACCACTAAATCACCCACCAACAAATGATTCGGCTCACTCAAGCCACGCAGTAATGCGTATTGTATGGTCCAAGGGCCAATGCCTTTTAGGTCAATCCATTTGGAAGGGTGCTCGGCTTGGTTGTCGACCATGTATTCGGCAAAACGCTTTAAGGTCTCCTTACGGCTTCCTGGCATACGCAAAAAGCTCACATCGGCTTCCGCTATTTGTTTCGGTGTCGGAAAATAGGGTTTCTTATCTGATTCAGAAAGCTCTTTAACCAATAGGTTTAGCTGACCAATCGCTGCTGTTACTGAGACTTGCTGTCCAAGTATCGCTCTGACACCCGCCTCCCAAGCATTCCATACACCTGGAATACGAATACCACTTCTGGCGACTAAGTTAGGATCTATCGTCGTAAAAAAGGCTTCAACTTTGGCGATGTCGACATCTAAGTCGAACATGCGACGAATGTGAGTGATCAAACCTCGTAATTGGTTTATATCATCCAACTCAAATTCAATGTCTAATCGGTTCTTTTTAGCTAAGGTCGCCTTAAACCAACCTTTCGAGCCATTGACTGTCACAGTTCGCTGATAATAGTCATCCCCAACCTCTTCTATCCCCTCGATCATTCTGCGTCGATAGAAGCCCAATAAGTGCTTCCAATCTAATGGGCCATGAAAAGTAAGTTGGATGTGATTACTCAGACTGTCATTGGGCTTGGTTCGTCGAATCTGACTTGGCGAAAGCTTCAGCTCTTTTTGAAACGCATCGTTAAAGCGACGCGTGCTATTAAAGCCACTCGCAAAGCCGACATCAGTAATACTCATACTACTGTTATGCAGCAACTGTTTAGCGAACATTAACTGACTGTACAGACTATATTGTTTGGGTGACACACCAATGTAGTTGTCGAACAAGGTGCGTAAGTACCGATCAGAGATCCCCAAACGCTCAGCAAGATCGGTAATCGAACCTGAACTTAATGCACCGTTATCGATAAGCTGCATCGCTCTAAGAAACGTCGTTTCAACCCCTTTCCATGCTGGTGAGAAAGGCGCACTGTCTGGTCGACAGCGTAAACAAGGTCGATAGCCTGCTTTTAACGCCTGAGCCTGATGAGAAAAATATTCGACGTTTTCTTCTTTCGGTGGTGTTGCAGGACAGATAGGGCGACAAAAAATCCCCGTCGTTTTTACTGCAGTGAAAAACATACCATCAAAGCGAGCGTCTCGCGCATAGCGAGCCAAATGACACTGCTCATTCGTTAGCGCACTGTTGTGATGAATATTTTTCGACATATTGAGCTCTTCTCTTTTTCAGTAATTCTTACTTCACGCCCTAAAAGTCTATCCTGAATAACCACTGTCGCTAGCCATTTTCGGAACTGAAGGTTAGATAAATCACAAAAAAGGGTTTTATTTTTATCCAATTCGACTAAATTTAACCAAGAGAAGTCAATCTTCTCACAACGTCAAACGATAGGTACTTAGCACGCCAAAGATGCAGAGACCTATCGAATATAAAAAGGAAAAGGCTATGGTTCTTCACACGTGTCGTATTGTTTTATCAAACCAACAGGTTCTCACCAGTCAATCAGTCGAGCAGTCACTAGGCTTTCTTGAAGACCAAGCAGAACAGGGGATTTCTAAAATTGAGATTGACGCAACGGACGGACAAACAATCCATTCGTATATGTCACACTCTCTTGAAGAGTCGATTGAAAACCTAATGAACCTATAAGTGCTTTAACACCATAGAGCTTTTTAGGTGGTTTACACACCAGGCTTAAACGATTTTCCGGCTTAGAGCTTTCTCTAACTTGGACAGTATGAATATCTCTGGTTTAAACAAAAATGGCTCCCCAAAAGGGAGCCATTTTTTATTTATTCGACAAAGCAATGAGTGACAGCCGAGACAGCTACTCAGGTGCTTGTTCCGCTGCTTGTTGCAGTGTGTATGCCGTCGATGGGTCAATCTCGTTAACCAATTTCTCAACCTGCATGATCGCCTCTACCGAGGTACTGTTTTTACGGTAACTTAGGTAAATCGGGCGATACCAGTCTTCAACGCCTTTCACTTTGTGCAACTGTCCTGACTCGATAAAAGGTTCAACAAGAGACACTGGCAAATAGGCACTGCCCCCTTTCTCTAAAATGAAATCGAGTGCAATACGAGCCGTTGAGGTGCGTAAGTACGGTGCGGGTACTTTTGGATGACGCTCTGCGTGCTCAGAACCAAAACGAGTTCCCCAATCAACATAAACATACTTATGCTGGAACACGGATTCTAAATCATCAGGTTGTGTCGATACCAAAACCAACACGAGATCCGCCACTTTTTTACAGTTCAGCTCTTCAGCTTTGATCTGGTCAAATGCAAAGGCCATATCTAAGGTGCGCTCAAGCAAGTTACGGTTCAGTTGCTCACGCCCCATCACCTCTGCCATAAAGCCGTAACCACCAAAAGAATCCGTCACAACACTCAGACAGTTTTGTAAATACGCATCCCAAATATTCGGTGTGCCACCCAGCGTTAGCTGCAAGGCTTTTCCACTCTCTAGTGACAGCTCAAACTTAGCCTGTTGCAAAGTAGAAACCATCACCTCAGCGTAACCAATCAAACGCTCACCTGAAGAGGTAAGCTTGATGTTATTACGATCACGGATGAACAACTGAGTATCAAAATAGCCTTCTAGCTGTTTGATCCGCGCACTCACCGCCGCTTGTGTTAAATACAAGTTTTCAGCAGCACGCCCAAAGTGGCGCACCCTTGCAACCTCAAGAAAGGTTCTAAATACTTTCACATCCATCAAATACATCTCTGTAATAAATCTGCTAACTAGCGGATCTAGGATTGTTTATCGTAAAGGCAAAAACGTTTTGTTTCCTATTTTAGCCTTTTAACAATATTTTCGCGTGAGCAATAAACACTAATTTCTATCTAACCACATTACTGAGGCTGATATGTCTGAGACCGAATTCCGTCACGGAAAAAAACGTTTTTATGACACCATTAAATTCCCACGAGGGTTCGCTAAGTCAGGGGATTTTACTCTTTCAGAAGAGGAAATCCTAACCTTGTTTGGCGACACTATGCTTGCACTTGAGACTGGTGAACTTACACCAACCAATGCAGAAGAAAAGCACTTCCTTAAAGTGTTGTCTCACCCTCATAAGGCAAAGTCCAAGTTAGAGCGTGTTTGGTTGAAGTACATTCAACTGGCTCGCGGACGCCGTCGCTTTCATACCCTAAACGGCTGCAAACGCGGCGAAGTGCCTAGGGAAGAATACGACAGCGAGTTAGTGTTAGAAGATTAGTAAAATCGCTCAAAGTGATACCTCATCACTTTGGGCTTTTTTTTGGTTCATCGCGGATTAGCGGGAACTAAAAACAAAAACGGTAGTAAGTGATATGGTTTAGTCGCCAAACAAAAATCATACACAAACTACCGTTTTCATGCCGAATCATACTTTCCTATCTTCATTCTGGGAAGGCTTTAAAATAGTAAAGTCTCACCAGACAGCATCACTTATTACACTGACTCTTAAACCTAACTCTGAGGCTAAATGCCTTTGCGGTCTTGAAGCCGAGGCTA
>NZ_JAKEUW010000071.1:0-22258 GCF_022398115.1 Vibrio sp. Isolate22
TACTCATGGATAGCCTCTACTCATGGATAGCCTCGGCTTCAAGACCGCAAAGGCATTTAGCCTCAGAGTTAGGTTTAAGAGTCAGTGTAATAAGTGATGCTGTCTGGTGAGACTTTACTATTTTAAAGCCTTCCCAGAATGAAGATAGGAAAGTATGATTCGGCATGAAAACGGTAGTTTGTGTATGATTTTTGTTTGGCGACTAAACCATATCACTTACTACCGTTTTTGTTTTTAGTTCCCGCTAATCCGCGATGAACCTTAAAAAAGCGCGTTATCGCCAATGGGCAGTAACGCGCTTTTTTGTATTAGTTGATTGGTTCAACTCAATTTGTCGCTATCGCATCTGCTGGTGGCAAGTCACGCTTCTTAATCACGTATCGTAAGCGAAGTAGCATCAGAGCGGCTGACACACTCAAGCCCGTTAGAATACCAATCCAAAAGCCTTCTTCGCCCATTGCTGGAACCACGTAGTCGGTTAAGCCCAACACCATACCCATAGGTAGCGCTAAGCCCCAGTATGAAGCGATAGCTAAGATCATTGGGATCTTAGTATCTTTATAGCCACGCAGAGCACCATTTGCAGAGGTTTGTAGAGCATCACTGAATTGGTACATAGCGGTAAAGGTCAATAACACTGCTGCCGTTGCGCTGATTACTGGGTCTGTCGTGTAAAGCCTAATGATTAATTCAGGGAACAGTAGGAACATCGCTACCGAAAGCAACGAGATTAATGCTGCCACCAAAATACCGACTTTACTGCGCTCAATCGCACCAAGTTCGTCTTTTTCACCCAAAGCGTGACCAACACGAATCGTAATGCCAAACGAGATACTCATTGGGATCACGTAAGTCAGGCTCGATATATTGAGAGCGATTTGCGCCGCTGCCACATACAGCGATGTTCATACCGATAGGCAAACCTAATCTTAGAAGGTGAAGCATCTCTTTTGCTTTTGGTTTAGCGTCTGCAAAACTAATAATGGTTTTGTAGTGGTGATGACCTTTAATGTAGGAATAGAGCATTCCCGACATTAGCCAATACACTAAACTTGTAGCCCAGCCACAGCCCACAGCGCCCATTTCAGGGAACCCAAACTTACCGTAAATAAGCACGTAGTTGACCGGAATATTAATCAGCAAACCAATTACCGAAATGATCATCGGTACTTTGGTGTTGTTCATACCTTCACAGAAGCCGTTCAAAGTGTAGAACAGGGCAATACCCGGTACACCAAAGGCTAGGGCAAACGCATAGTCACTGCCAATTGGAATGATCTCAGCGGCTACGCCAATCCATTCTAAGATCGGTTTCGCACTCACCAAGTAAGCGATAAGCAGTACGCTCGCAATTAATGCAAGCCATACCATCTGGAAGAATTCAACAGAGATACTTTGGAAGTCACGTGCGCCGCGGTGGTAAGCAACGACTGGCGTTAACGCCATAATCACACCACGTAGCAGCAGTAACACAGGAATCCAAAGGCTAGTACCAAGAGCAATAGCGGCAAGATCGGCAGGGCTTACTTGGCCAGCCATTGTCGTATCGACAAATCCCATCGCTTGGGTAGCTATTTGAGTCAAAATGATTGGAATCGAAAGGTGCATAAGCGCACCCGATTCACGAGTAAAAGGACGAAGTTTCGTTAGCATGGAAGTTCAAAACACCAATATAAATGCACCAGTGATGGCAGGATGGCCGGTGTGCATTTTAGGATGTGCCCCATTTGGGCGGCGACAATATAAACACCTTACTGTATAGGGTCAAGCATTGGGTATATAGAGATTTAGTAGTGTAGCCAATGAGTTTCATTTCATTAGATTGAATGGTGTTTTTATTGTCGTAACTACATGATTTAACTCGATTTGCATAAATAGGCAAACTTAACATTTACAATGTGAATTACTAAGGTTGCGATATGGCTCATTATTATAGATAAACAAAGTTTAGTACAATCGGTAGCATAATGCTTAGGATGCAATCATGCTAAGTTCGTTGTCTACAGATGAAATTCAATCAATTTATAAGGATCGGTGTAAATGGAAAGTGAATTAATTAATGTGTGTTATGAGGGGGATGCAGGATCGAGTGACATTAGAACTTGTAATTTCGACGATATTTTACATATTTCTTTGACCGATATATTTGTAACCCTCACAAAAGAAAATCGCCAATTAAATGAACGTTATCCTTCAAAATATATCCCGAATCTGATTAAGTCCCAGCTCCAAGATCTTGATGACGACGAATATATTAATGTCCCTGTTCCGCAACCCAAATTTCCAAATGAAACGGAAATCTTTGTAACTCAGCCAGGCCTAAATCGAGTAATGGCTAGTGATAAATCTCAAGCAGGCAAAAAGTTCCAACGATGGCTATACCACGAAGTAATTCCATCACTGCAGAAGCATGGCGTTTATCCACCACCCAAAACACCTCAAGGGTCTGCGCTTTCACAAATGGCTGAAATAGTCGCACAGAACTCACGGTTGTTAGCAGATACAATTCAAGAACAGGAAAAACTAAAAATAGAGGTCTCAAGTGTTAAAAATGAAGTCTCAAGTGTTCAGGCGAGAGTATCAAAGTTAGAAAATGGAGATCACGATAGTCAATTTATAATTACTGTTCGTGAATGGTTTGACGAGGCTAATCAATTTCTATCTTCAGAAAAAGAGTTCGATGTTGTTACATGGTGTGAAAACCTATCTTTGAAGTACTCGAAGCGTAGTATCCCTTGCCCATCTGGTGAGCGTTTGAATGTACGCTTTCACAAGCCGATTATCGAAGAAGCTAAAAGTCTTGTAGAGAGAGCTCGCGGTTAGATCTTCAATACAATATATGAAGCGCCAACAGTCGCTGTGGCGCTCCTTTTATTCCATTGTCTATTGGACATGAATAGAGAACTTACTGCCACAAAGCCAACAGAAATACAAAAAGCCCAATTCCTAACGTTACCTTAAGAAGCAAGCCCAAAGGGGCACCACCTTTGGGCGCTTTGTTGCAACATCCCATCATCGTTTCCTCATTCATTGTTGGATTCATTTCACCTTAAACCTTTCCCTTACGGTAAGGTCAATGAGTTTATAAAACTTGACCAAATTTACCTTTCTTATCGTGTTGGATTCGTTAAGATAAATCCAAATTCTGTGGTTAGAACTGAGAGGGTAATATGTTGATAGAAAAGTGGTTAGAAATCGATGATGACCAGCTTTATTGCTTGTCGACTGATATCAAAGAGTCTCAGGAAATGTTGGTGTTAATTCATGGGTTGGGTGAGTCGCATTTATGTTTTGCCGACGCGTTGGATTGGCTCCCGAATTACAACTTAGTCATGTTCGACCTGTGTGGTTATGGCTATTCTCCTGCTTCGAATGTATCCCATTCAACTTAAGCTCAAGCAAAGCGAATATTGAAAGCACTCGACCTATTGAACATCCATGATTGCTTTCTACTTGGGCACTCTTGGGGAGGCGATACATCGACGTTGGTTTGTGAATACGACACGAGAGGCATCGTGCGTGGTTTTATTAATGCTGAAGGCGGATTGCACGAAGAAAGCATCATCCTATCCCAGATTATTGCAGATACATATACTGAATTAAGTCGTGACGAATTTGCGAGCTGGGTGAAAGGAGAAGGTTTCTCAAAACGTTTCCCTATGGCTTGGGGACACGGAGCGGGTGTTAAGTATCTTTCATCAGTTAGAAGATGTGAGCCAGAGGTTCTTGGTCAAACCGCGAGTGAAATCTACGGACAACATGCGACTCAAGATGTCCGTGGCGTGGTTGGCTGGGGACAGATCTTCGAAAACTTATCCATACCTAATGTATATTTTTGGGGTACTGACAGCCTAGAGGGTTGTGAACGTGCGAAAGTATTTATTAGCACGCTAGACAATGTTTCATTTGAAGGCGCAAACCACTGGGTGCAAAACGAACCGGGCAAGTTCTATACGGAAGTTGATAAGTTTATTACTGGCGTTAGAAATAGCACCAAAACTTAGATATTCAGCAACTACAATAAAAATCAATATGTGTTGCTGAAGAGATCTTTGCCTCTCAGGTTGAAATGATTGAGTCTCCAAAAACAAAAAGGCGAACCGTTTGGTTCGCCTTTTGTTATGTTTAGCGTCGCTACGAATTAATCTTCGTAGTTATCGATGCTTGGGCAAGAACAGATTAGGTTACGGTCGCCGTATACATTGTCTACACGGTTAACAGTAGGCCAGTACTTCGAGTTCTTTGTTGCTTTCGATGGGAAACAACCAAGTTCACGAGAGTAAGGGCGATCCCATTCTGCGCCAGCTAGGTCAACTTGTGTGTGTGGTGCGTTCACTAGAGGGTTGTTGTCTAGTGGCCATTCACCGTTTTTCACTGCTGCCATTTCGTGACGGATTGCGATCATCGCTTCACAGAAACGGTCTAGCTCTTCTAAGTCTTCTGACTCAGTTGGCTCTACCATTAGTGTGCCAGCTACTGGGAAAGACATAGTTGGCGCGTGGAAACCGAAGTCCATTAGACGCTTAGCAATATCTTCTTCGCTGATGCCTGTGTCTTCTTTAAGTGGACGAATATCGATAATACATTCGTGCGCTACGCGGCCGTTAGTACCACGGTAAAGAACAGGGTAGTGAGGACGTAGTTTTTCCATCACGTAGTTCGCGTTCAGGATCGCAACTTTAGTCGCGTCTGTTAGGCCAGGTTCGCCCATCATTGCGATGTAAGCCCAAGAGATAGGTAGGATTGAAGCACTACCTAAATCTGCTGCTGATACCGCGTAGTCAGAACCTTGTACACCATTTTCGATGTGACCTGGTAGGAAAGGTGCTAGGTGCGATTTAACGCCAATAGGACCCATACCCGGACCGCCGCCACCGTGTGGGATACAGAATGTTTTGTGAAGGTTCAAGTGAGATACGTCTGAACCGATGAAGCCAGGTGAAGTTAGGCCTACTTGAGCGTTCATGTTCGCGCCGTCTAGGTAAACCTGACCGCCCGCTGCATGTACTTGTTCACACACTTCTTTCACTTGCTCTTCGTATACGCCGTGCGTAGAAGGGTAAGTGATCATGATGCTTGATAGGTTGTCTTTGTGCTTCTCGATTTTCGCTGCTAGGTCAGTCATGTCGATGTTGCCATCTTCATCACACTTAACAACGACAACCTTCATAGAAACCATAGATGCTGTTGCAGGGTTAGTACCGTGCGCAGAGCTTGGAATCAGACAAACGTTACGGTGAGCTTCACCGCGGCTTGCATGGTAACGTTGAATCGCGATTAGACCTGCGTATTCACCTGATGCACCAGAGTTAGGCTGTAGTGAGAAATCGTCGTAACCGGTGATTTCACATAGCTTCTCTTTAAGATCTTTCGCTAGTGCTGTGTAACCAGCCGCTTGCTCTAGAGGTGCGAATGGGTGAATAGAACCAAACTCAGGCCATGTTACTGGGATCATCTCAGCAGCAGCGTTCAGCTTCATCGTACAGCTGCCCAGTGGGATCATGCCGTGTGTTAGTGAGAAGTCTTTGTTCTCAAGCTGTTTTAGGTAACGCATCATTTGCGTTTCGCTGTGGTGCGTGTTGAATACTGGGTGAGTTAGGAACTCTGATTCACGACGGCAGTTTTCTGGAATTGCTGCAAACTCGTTTGATGCAATGTTTGAAGATAGTGCTTGAACGTCTTCTTTCACGTCGAAGATAGCGAATAGGGCATTCACATCGTCCACTGTGGTTGTTTCGTCTAAGCTGATACCAATCTTACCTGGAAGTAGACGTAGGTTGATGTCTGCTGCTTGTGCTTTCGCGTACAGTGCATCTGTCTTCTCTTCAGAGTTGATTGTGATGGTATCGAAGAAGCTGTTGTTCGTTAGCTCGTAACCCGCTTTAGTCAGGCCAGCCGCTAGGATAGCTGTCATGTGGTGTGTACGACGAGCAATAGTACGTAGGCCTTCTGCACCGTGGTAAACCGCGTAGAAAGACGCCATGTTTGCTAGAAGTGCTTGAGCTGTACAGATGTTCGATGTCGCTTTCTCGCGGCGGATGTGCTGCTCACGAGTTTGCATTGCCATACGTAGAGCTTGGTTACCGTGCGTATCGATAGAAACACCGATTACACGACCTGGCATTGTACGCTTGTGCTTTTCACGAGTTGCCATGAATGCCGCGTGGGGACCGCCGTAGCCCATAGGAACACCAAAGCGCTGAGCTGAACCGATTACTACGTCTGCGCCCATTTCGCCTGCTGGCTTAAGTAGAGCAGAAGCAAGTAGATCTGTCGCAACAGTTACAAGTGTTTTGTTTGCTTGAGCTTTCGCAATGATGTCTGTTAGATCACGAACTTCACCTGTTGTACCAGGGTATTGAACTAGTGCACCAAATACGTCTTGCTCTGGAAGTGTTTCAAGAGCGCCAACTATTACTTCGAAACCGATGTACTCAGCACGAGTTTTAACAACTTCTAGTGTTTGAGGGTGAACATCGTCAGCAACGAAGAATACTTTGCTCTTGCTTTTACCAGCACGCTTACACAGTGTCATTGCCTCGCCAGCCGCTGTCGCTTCATCAAGAAGTGATGCGTTCGCGATTTCCATACCTGTAAGGTCCATGACCATTTGTTGGTAATTCAGTAGAGCTTCAAGACGACCTTGAGAAATCTCTGGTTGGTATGGTGTGTAAGCCGTGTACCAGCCTGGGTTCTCTAAAACGTTACGTAGAATAACGTTTGGAGTAAATGTGTTGTAGTAGCCTTGGCCAATGAAAGTACGTTTCACTTGGTTTAGGTTAGCGATCTCTTTAAGAGAGGTCAGCATGTCCATTTCGCTCAGTGGCGCAGCAAGTGTCATTGGTTTTTCAAGACGGATTTGTGCAGGAACCGTTTCGTCGATCAGTGCATCTAGGCTAGCTGCATTGATCGCTTCAAGCATTTTTTGCTGGTCTGCTTTATTTGGGCCGTTATGACGAGCAACAAACTCGTTTTGTGTACCCAAGTCTTTCAGTAATTGGCTTTGAAGTAATTCAGTCATGATATCGTTCTACTTTCTCTCTGGAGCCGTGAGCTAGCCCCTAAAATTAAGCTGCTCACAAGAGCAGCTTTATCGTAATGAGGTTACCTATTAGTCTTCTTCGATAGAGCTTAGGTATTCTTCCGCATCTTTAAGGTTGTCTAGTTCAGACGCATCAGACATCTTCACTTTAACAATCCAACCACCTTCATAAGGTTCTTCGTTGATTAGCTCTGGGCTATCTTCTAGTTCTTCGTTGATTTCTACGATTTCACCAGAGATTGGCGCGTAGATATCAGAAGCAGCTTTAACTGATTCAACTAGAGAGAAGCTTTCGCCAGCTTCAATTTCGTCTTCAGTTTCAGGCAGGTCAACAAACACAACGTCACCTAGCATCTCTTGAGCGTGCTCAGAAATACCGATAGTTACAGTACCGTCACCGTTGTCTTTTACCCACTCGTGGCTGTCTGCAAACTTAAGTGTATTGTCCATTGCTTATTCTCCAAAAATTTATGAGGTTTTAATTTAAATCTTAAAAACGGATTAACGGTAAAGAGGGAAGCGCTTGCAAAGCTCTTTAACTTGCTTGCGAACACGTTGCTCAACTTCAGCGTTGCCTTCAGGGCTTTCAACTAAGCCATCAAGAACATCACCGATCCATTCACCGATAAGTTTGAATTCTTCAGTGCCAAAACCACGACTGGTTCCAGCTGGCGTACCTAAACGAATACCCGAAGTAATCATAGGCTTCTCTGAGTCGAATGGTATGCCATTTTTGTTACATGTGATGCCCGCACGCTCTAATGCTTCTTCTGTTACGTTACCTTTCAAGCCCTTAGGACGAAGGTCAACCAGCATTAGGTGCGTATCAGTTCCGCCAGTCACAATGTCACAACCGCGAGTTTGCAACACTTCAGCAAGAACTTTTGCGTTATCGATCACTGAATTAATATAAGTATTAAATTCTGGGCCAAGTGCTTCACCAAATGCGACAGCTTTAGCCGCAATTACGTGCATTAGTGGGCCGCCTTGTAGGCCAGGGAATACTGCAGAGTTGATCTTTTTATTGATGTCTTCGTGGTTAGTCAGAATCATACCGCCGCGTGGGCCACGAAGTGTTTTGTGCGTTGTTGTCGTTACAACGTGTGCGTGTGGTAGTGGGCTAGGGTGAGCACCTGTCGCGATAAGACCCGCGATGTGCGCCATATCGACCATTAGAATAGCGCCAACTTCGTCAGCGATTTCACGGAATTTAGCGAAGTCGATAACGCGTGGGATAGCACTACCACCTGCAATAATCATTTTTGGTTGGCATTCGATCGCTTGAGCGCGCACCGCTTCGTAATCGATCTCTAGTGTGTCGCGGTCTACACCATATTGAACTGCGTTAAACCATTTACCTGAAAGAGCAGGACGTGCACCGTGAGTAAGGTGGCCGCCAGCGTCTAACGACATACCTAGGATAGTATCGCCAGGTTGAAGTAGGGCAAGTTTAACTGCGCCGTTTGCTTGAGCGCCTGAGTGAGGCTGTACGTTCGCGTATTCACATTTGAATAGCTGTTTAGCACGTTCAATAGCGATAGCTTCAACTGTATCTACGTGCTCACAACCACCGTAGTAACGACGGCCTGGGTAGCCTTCTGCGTATTTGTTGGTTAGGCAAGTGCCTTGAGCTTGCATTACTGCTTTAGAAACGATGTTCTCAGAAGCAATAAGTTCGATTTGTTCGTTTTGACGAGTGTTCTCTGCTTGGATTCCAGCAAATACTGCGTCGTCAGTCGCAGATAGGTTCGTAGAGAAAAAACTGTCTAAGCTATGGTTTTGGTAAGCGTTCATTGTCGAGACCTTTCATTAAGCTAATGGTGATTGTTTTTATAGTCCATTAGGTCTTACGTAGATTTCTGCATCGGTATCGTTTGCGTTATATAGCTGTATAGATAGACGGTTTGCGTTTTATTTATACATCTACACCATCAAAGCGATCGTTGTAGGGTCAATGCAGCACGAATTGGTTCCCAAAATTTCGGGTAAAAAACAGCTCTTACAAATGTTAAATCTATCACTTGCGACAAGCTGAAGTAGCATCTCTTCATCTAACAAGTCGATAACATAGCTCCGATAAAATCAATTTTCAACAAAAATTTCCAATAGGAAACAGTTTTTCTCGTTTTGCTACGGGGAGCACGCTTTATTTCTCTGTGTGCTCTTTAATCAACAAAGCGCTTCATGCAACAATGAATTTAATAGACAGGAAGTAAGAAATGAATGAGGGACCTATGTCAGAAGACATTTATGATGAGTACCCATCTTTAACGTTAGCGAAGGAAACGTTAGATCAGAATATTGAGCCACTTAAGCTTGGTCAGCGTATTAAAGATATCCGCGGTAAGTTAGGCATTACGTTAGAAGAGGCGAGCCAACGTACTGGCTTAGCACGCTCTACGTTGAGTAAGATTGAGAACGAACAAATTTCGCCAACGTTTCAAGCAATGCAGAAACTTGCAATGGGTTTGCAAATCGATATGCCGCAACTCTTTGAGCCACCAAGGAAAAAAGTTGCAACGGGACGTCGTGACTTAACTAAGGCAGGCCAGGGTAAACCTCACCCAACACCAACTTACGAGCATGAATTGCTGGCGACTGAGCTTTCCAATAAAAAGATGATGCCATTCAAAAGCCGTGTTAGAGCTCGTACTTTTGAAGAGTACAATGATTGGGTTCGTCACGATGGTGAAGAGTTCTTAATGGTTATCTCTGGTGATGTGATGTTCTACTCAGAATTCTATGAACCTGTACCGATGAGTGAGGGGGATAGCATGTATTACGACGCCAACATGGGTCATATGTTGATTTCCACCAGTACAGAAGATGCTCTTATTTTGTGGGTGACTGCAAAATAAGTTAACAAAATTCGAATTTCTCATAGTGAATGCAAACGTTTGCTTTTGTTTCTAACGTTTGCCAAAAGACGCGATATTGGTGTTAAAAGCATCAATATCGCGTTTTTGTATGGGACTAAAAGTTGTTTTTAAATTGTTAAATGTCACATTTTGAGCTGTTTTAATCTTGTTAAGGGTGTAAAACTGACTCAGGCTTGTTTACTATAGTGAACACGGTTTACTCATGTTGATTGAAGTTTACTGAAGTGAATTCTTAGAAAGTGAGTCGTATAGCTTTTATACAGAAGCCTCTTTTTATATCGCTAGTAATAAAAGCCTATATAAAAGACATCACTTTTTACTATCTACTGTTTCTAACGTTAACCCGTATCGTTAGAGGCGACTCTAAATAGAGATATAAGCGGCAGACTCGACTTTGGAAAGCCTGCAACGCTTCATGGAGAAGAAAATGACTCAAGAACACGCTAATCAAGACCTACTAAAAACACCTCTGCACGCACTTCACGTAGAAGTGGGCGCAAAAATGGTTCCTTTCGCTGGCTACGACATGCCAGTTCAGTATCCACTAGGTGTAAAGAAAGAGCACTTACATACTCGTGACGCTGCTGGTCTTTTTGATGTTTCTCACATGGGGCAACTGCGTTTACACGGTGAAAACGCAGCCGCTGTTTTAGAATCTCTAGTTCCTGTCGATATTATCGATCTTCCTGCTGGCAAGCAGCGCTACGCGTTCTTTACTAACGAGCAGGGCGGCATCATGGATGACCTTATGGTTGCTAACTTAGGTGATCACCTATTTGTTGTTGTTAATGCAGCTTGTAAGACACAAGACATCGACCACCTTACCGCTCATCTTCCTGCAGATGTTGAGATGGAAGTGATTGATGACCGTGCACTATTAGCACTTCAAGGCCCTAAAGCGGCTGAAGTTCTTGCTCGTTTCCAGCCAAGTGTTGCAGGCATGCTATTCATGGACGTTCAAAAAGTTGATGTTGACGGTGTTGAATGCATCGTAAGCCGTAGTGGTTACACAGGCGAAGATGGTTACGAAATCTCTGTACCGAACGATCATGCTGAAGCACTAGCTCGTAAACTAACAGCAGAAGCTGAAGTAGAGTGGATTGGCCTTGGTGCTCGTGACTCACTTCGTCTTGAATGTGGTCTTTGCCTATACGGTCACGACTTAGATACAACGACAACACCAGTAGAAGCTAGCCTTCTGTGGGGTATTCAAAAGGTTCGTCGTACTGACGGTGAGCGTGCTGGCGGTTTCCCAGGTGCCGATATCATCCTTGAGCAAATCGCGACTAAAGACGTTCAACGTAAGCGTGTTGGCTTAGTGGGTCAAACTAAAGCTCCTGTACGTGAAGGCGCTGAGCTGTTTGATGCGGAAGGAAACAAAGTAGGTGTGGTAACGAGTGGTACCGCTGGTCCTAACGCGGGTAAGCCTGTTTCAATGGCGTACGTACGCACTGATCTTGCTGCTATCGGTACAGAAGTATTTGCTGAAGTCCGTGGTAAGAAGCTACCAATGACAGTAGAAAAAATGCCATTCGTACCTCAACGTTACTACCGTGGCTAATCTCTTATAAGATAAATCACAAATTATAACGAAAGCCTATTGTTAGCTTCTCTTTTTAGGGATGTTTAACGGTAGGCTTTTTTGTTTTGATTGGATCTTCGGCCATCAGTATCCTGTCATTTTTCGTTGTCATGTTTAAAAAATGTCGTATTGAGGTTGCAAAAACACGCTATAGTGAAAGCCATAGCATGTTATTGTTGGGAACTATTCGCATTATAAATAAGTAGTAAGTGTTACAAGGAGTTATCTATGAATTTGAATCAAGCAATTAGTCCTATAAACAAAGTCGTTGTAGGTCTTTTAGCGCCTTTGATTTATTCATCAAGTGTTATGGCTACAGAGAATGCGGTTGAACCGACTCCTGATGTTGGTGTAACGCCTTATATCGTTAACGGTAGCGACGCATCAGTAAGCGATTTCCCTTCAATGGCGAGTTTGTTTATCGATCGTATTGATTACGATGGTGTTTACTCGACAGGTGCGTATTGCGGCGCAACCATTTTAAATCCGACTCATATTCTGACCGCCGCGCACTGTATTTACGGTAATGAAGAAGGTCAGCTGTTTACAACAGTGGTACCGCAACTTGAAGATACATCTGAATTTCCCAATGGCAATATCCAGAAATCGCGCGTAGTTGAAGTTTACTACCGCAGTGATTACTCGGATAACCTAAGTGATCTTCTACGTAATGATGTTGCTGTGTTAAAGCTTGAAAGTGCATTGAACATTGATTCAGTGAATGATGTGGTTAAGCGTCCTTCAGATGATAGCTACCGTATCGGCGTAAATGACTTTGTGGCAGTAGGGCACGGAGACACTCGTTCTGGTTTTGATGCTACGACGATTTTGCAAAGAGCACCGCTTCACCATGTAGACAACACTACGTGTGCGTCGGCTTTTTCTGATGGCTCTGCTTTAACAGACAATCAGATTTGTTTCGTCGGTGATTTTAGTGTATTTACTCAATTATACGGCGGTACTTGCCAAGGTGACTCCGGCGGACCAGTTTACTGGTTAGACGGCGCGGATTACCGACAAGTTGGTATTACAAGCTTTGGCCCAGAAACGTGTGGGGGAAGCTCTACTGTGACTTCGGTATTTACAGAGATCTATGACTACAAAGATTGGATTGATAGTGTAGTTGCTGGCAATGAAACACCTAAGTTTGTCTCTACAGATGCTAAGCGTACTGCTTATGTGAACGCGCGTACTTCATCGGGCTCTAGCAGTGGTGGCAGCGTTTCGTTTGGTTTATTAGGCATGCTAATGTTGATCGCTGGAGTGAGAAAAGCGGTTAAACGCTAGAAGTTGATGGCTTTGATCTAGTAAGTTTTACCAATGCTTAACTAACCTAAGTTACGAATAAACGATAGGGTAATAACTCAAACCGAATTGGTTTTCCTACTGTATCTTTCGATTATCTCATCCATTTCTTTAATAGCATCATTGATGCTTCTTATTCCGCCTTGCGCGACGCTTTTCTCATTAGTGTTTAAAGCGGAAAAAGCACGTTTAAGCTCTTTGTCCCCTAGCATATCGCCGTGGAGTAAGACCTCTTTGTAAGTAAGAAGTCTGTGTTGAACTTTGATAATATCGGCACGTGTAGTGTTTGAATCTAAAGCCTGTTTTATACAAGGAAACGCTAGTTTGTAGTCATTCGCAATTTCCAACTCGACTTCTTTCTTGTTCGCAATATGCAATTTTTTTATTTCCTAAGACTTGGCTGACCAAGTTTACTAGCCTGAATAGTTGTTATAGACGTATGTGTAAATGTTTATGATACGTAAGGTTTTTTAAGGATCGAATAATATGCCTTTAATAGCTTATGTAAACATGAGTGAGTCAATATGGTCTGCTTCTTGCTGAATATAGGTCATAACTGTCTAGTGGGAGTAAGCTTATGTCACAAGAGCCAATTGTCATGGCGCTCATTGAGCGTAGGAAGCGAGCTAATTTGTCCCAAGAGAAACTGGCTGCTAGCGCAGGAATGAGCTTAAAAACTTATCAGCGCATCGAGCGCGGTGAAGCAGATATTAAGATGTCACAATATCGCTCGATAATTCGGACATTGAAAGCGACAGATCTGGATGTGGTGTTAGATGTTGTTGGCGCTTCTCATGCAACGGCCGAAGACGTCGCTGCGGTGAGTCGCTTGCTCACAAGTGAAGAACGCATGTTGCTGATCAAGCTAATTCTCGCGTTTAAAAAGCCACAGTAAATATGTACAGGTGAAACAGTGGGGGAAAGCGAATAGAGCCGTTATTTGATTGGAAGTGGCGCCCCTTGGGGAAGCAGCTAGCTCACTCTTCCTCTAAGTTGTTTGGTGTTGCTTCTTTGCTTTTTGTTCTCTAAACGCTTTCTTTGTGAGCTACGTGTAGGTTTAGTCGCTCGTCTTACTTTTTGAACCTTTGTTGCTTCCAATATCAGTTCTTTCAAGCGTACTAACGCATCATCTCTGTTTTGTTCCTGAGTCCTATATTGTTGCGCTTTAATGATGATCACACCGTCTTTAGTAATTCGGCTATCTTTGAAGGCTAACAACTTTTCTTTGTAGAAATCGGGCAGAGTAGAGTGCTTGATATCGAAGCGTAAGTGTATTGCGCTAGAGACCTTATTGACGTTTTGGCCTCCCGCACCTTGGGCTCTGATCGCGGTTAACTGAAGTTCCCAGTCTTGAATTGATACAGAGTTAGATATTTGTAGCATAAACTTCCATTTTGAACCGTAATGTGGCGTCATGATACTGAATATTGGTTATGGTATCAGTAACTTTCTTAAAGAGTGGTAACAGAGATGAAAATAGATTTAACGGCATATGAAGGATTAATCTTTGATATGGATGGTACGTTGATCGACACAATGCCGGCTCATGTCCAGGCTTGGCAGCAAACGGCACAGGAATTTGGATTCCACTTTGAAGCATCTTGGCTGCATAGCTTAGGTGGCATGCCGAGCTACAAAATAGCAGGCGAAGTGAACAGCAAATACGGTTTGTCTCTCGACCCGCAGGCGGTGTCTAAGTTTAAGATGGCATCATTCGCGGCGATTGAAGACAAAGGGGATGTCATCGCTTGTACACATTCGTTGTTACTCGAACATTTAGGAAATAAGAAGATTGCGGTTGGAACAGGAAGCCAGCGTAAAAGCGCGGAGCAGTTGCTAGAAAAGACGAACATTCTTAGCAAGCTCGATATTCTTGTTACCGCTACAGACGTGAAAAATCACAAACCGAACCCTGATACCTTTTTAGATGCTTGTTTTGGTATGGGGTTACAACCGAAGCAATGTGTGGTGTTTGAGGATACGGACCTTGGTAAACAAGCTGCTCACGCTGCAAAGATGGACTGTATTCTAGTGGTCGATGGAGTTAAGTTAGAGTTTCACCCTGCACCGAACTGATTGCCTTCAGAATGTGAGGTCGCTTAGGAATTAGTTCGTGCTAGGCGATTTCACTCATTTCGGTGTCTAAGAACAAACATACGCTATCACGCCCTGCAGCTTTCGCTTCATATAGCGCTAGGTCGGCACATTTGTAGTTTAGGGCAGGGTCGCCAGTTAGATTCGTGATACCAGCACTAACGGTAACAACACTGTCTAGCTCAAGACTAACCGCAATTCGCAGCCTATTAAGCACGTAGTCAGCTTCTTCTGTTGTGGTGTGAGGCAGAATCACCCCAAACTCTTCACCGCCAATACGAGCAACGAAGTCAGTTTCACGACACTCACGTTGCAATACTTGAGCAACGGTCTGAATCACTCGATCACCATAGTCATGACCAAACCTATCGTTAATGCGTTTGAAGTGATCGATATCTAGGATCGCCAAACAAGAGTGTTCTCGGGTAGGGTAACGGTTAATACGGGAGCATTCATCGCGCAGCTCCAGATCAAACTTGCGGCGGTTCCAACATCCCGCTAAGGCGTCTTTTTCGCTTAAGTTTCTTAGTTTGTTCTCAAGCTCTTTGTGTTTACTGATATCAACAAATGACGCGACATAAAACTGGATTACGCCTTTTGCATCTTTAATGGTTTGGATGCGAAGTATTTCAGTAATCAACGACCCGTCTTTACGACGGTTGACGACTTCACCTTCCCACATACCTTTCTTCTTAATAACGCTCCACATTTTGATGTAGAACTCTTGGTTGTAACGTCCTGATGCAAACATTGAAGGTTGGCGACCTTTTACGTCTTCCAATTCATAACCACTGACTCGAGTAAACTCTTGGTTTACTTTGATGATGCGGTTATTACGGTCAGTGATGACCAATGCCGACATGCCATTCATCGCGGCCTTTGCTAATTGGCTTTCAATACTGTTCTTCTTATGGTTTCTGTTCCACAGTACAAAACCTGCTGAGATCATCGAGATTAAAACCGTTAAGGTAACGATCTGTACGACGATGGCGTGGTTCTCACGTTGGTACTGGCTATTAAACTGCTGATTCTCTATATGAAGTACCATGTAGATAGGGCCTTCAAACTGCTTGATCTTAGGACTGATATCAGCATGGAAATACCAGTTTTTACCATCAAAGTAACTAGAAGATGTGTTGTCTTTTATCGCAGCCCAGAGCTTAGGATACAGCTTGGCATATGTTTGGTCTGAGCGTGATTCAATAACGTGACCAAAAGACAGTGAAGGATCTGGCCCCATGATGATGTGACCAGTCTTATTGAGAATAATTGGGACAGCAGAGGAGTCGCCGATTTGGTAATGAAGGCGTTTATAAATCTCTAGCATGTTTAAGTTGGCAATGAAGTAGCCAATAATGCGATTGTTGTCAGCGACAGGTGACATAATGCGCAGTGCCGGAATCAACGGGCGAACTATCTGACCGTTTTCGACTTCAAGATCGATGCCTTTAGTACTGACCTCACCGATCTTAAGTTCTTGAAGTGCGGAGAAGTAACTTCGTGATGATTTATCTTGGAGTTCGTTTTCCGGAACAACTGAAGCATGGCCATCTTTGTAATTTATGCGGAACACTTCATTACCGGTTAAATCAAGATAGCGTAATTGAGAATAGTACTTTTGGCCACGTGCAAGCATTACCCACAGGTCTTGTAAAGCTTCCGTGTGAATGACCGACGGCTCCTTAATTGCTCGAAGTAACGTTTTGGAATCTGCTATAGAGGGAACTGAGTTAGAGATTTGTTCAACAATGACGGCGAGCTCGTGAAAGCTGTACTCAATCTGGTTTTGGCTAGATTGTTTGATGTTTAGCGAGTGCTGAGCTTCGACTCTGTCGAATTCAGAGTTGATATAGAGGGCAGGGACTAATCCTAGGGCAAACATGGTGCACAGAAATTGGCCGACTAGTTTCTTTATACTTGTATTCATCACTGTCCTCAAAGAATCAGCGCAATACTATATATTTTATAGGGTTTTTAATGTGATCTTGACCCAGAACTTAAAACAAGATCTGCATATTACTGTGGTTTTAGTGCAACTTTGTGCACCTTGACTTGATTAATGAGCAATCACTTAACGATAAAATGATTGCTCAATATAGAATAGTGGTCCGAAAAACGAGGCGATTAAATCCCGATATTTCGACATTTATCTGGATAAAGGTGTCTAACTAAGGCCAACAATATTTCCATTACTATCAATATCTAACGACATGAACGCCGGTTTATCTGGTAACCCAGGCATGGTCATTACATTGCCGCATAAAGCGTAAATAAAACCAGCACCCGCACACAGCTTTAGTTCTCTTACGGGCACGTCAAATTGGCTTGGTGCGCCTTTGATATGTGCTTCCGTTGAAATAGAGAGTGGTGTTTTAGCTAAGCATACCGACAGGTCTTGATAGCCATGTTGTTTAAACTCAGCCAACTGCTGCTTTGCTTTCGGCGAGAGTGTAATACTCGCGGCACCGTAACCGATTTCAGCAACCGCCATGAGTTTCTCTTCTAAGCTTTGGCCTGTTTGGTAAAGGGGCTTAAAGTCACTGTCACTTTGGCATGATTTGACAACCGCTTGTGCAAGTTTAGTTACGCCGTCACCGCCTTGGCCAAATGCTTCACTGACTTCAACAGCGACGTTGCTATCGAACTCTGTAATCATCTGTTTCAATGTGTCGAGTTCTTGTTGTGAATCTTGCGGGAAGCGGTTGATCGCTACTACGGTAGGCACACCGTATTGCTTAACGTTATTAATGTGCCACTTTAGGTTTTCAAAGCCAGAGAGTAACCCGTCGTTGTCGTCACTGAAGAGCGAATCGGGTAGTGGTGTTCCTGGTCTCAAATCATACAAACCAGAGTTCGCCTTTAGTCCACGCAATGTCGCTACTACTACCGCGCAGTCGGGCTTCTTACCAGATGCTTTGACTTTGATATTGCAGGCCTTCTCGAAGCCCATATCTGAACCAAATCCACCTTCAGTTACAACAAAGTCGCTGAGTTTCAGTGCGATCTTATCTGCAATAATCGAAGAGTTACCATGTGCAATGTTCGCAAAAGGACCTGCGTGTATAAGCGTTGGTACGCCTTCAAGTGTCTGCATCAAGGTTGGTTCGATAGAGTCTTTCATTGTTACTGTCATTGCACCGGCAACATCAAAGTCATTTGCTGTTAAAGGCTTACCTTGTCTGTTGTATGCCAGAACAACACGACCAATGCGTTTACGTAAATCTTGCAGGTCATCGGCCAGTGCTAAAATAGCCATAAGCTCTGAGGCAGCTGAGATATCAAATCCATCTTCGCGTTCATAGCCGTTGATCGTTTTACCGTTTTCGTTTTTACCCACGGTGATCATACGTAATGCGCGGTCATTATGGTCGAGCACACGTCGCCAAACGATTCTGCTTGGGTCTATATCCAGTGCTTTCAACCCTGAGCGAGTTTCAAATGCTTGTAAGCCTTCACGCTGTTCATGATACAAGCGTGCATCAATAGCAGCAGAGGCAAGGTTATGAGCGGCTGTTACAGCATGGATATCACCAGTTAGGTGAAGGTTCAACTCGTCCATAGGAGCAACTTGAGAATAACCACCGCCAGCAGCACCACCTTTAACACCAAACACCGGGCCCATTGAAGGCTGGCGAATACACGCCATTGCTGATTGGTTAATCTTCGCCAATCCTTGTGCTAAACCGATAGTCGTCACGGTCTTTCCTTCACCAAGTGGTGTTGGTGTAATTGCTGTCACGACAACCAGCTTTCCGTCTGGCTGTTGAGATAGGCGTTCGAGTGATGTTAGAGACACCTTTGATTTGAATTGCCCTAAGGGCTGATGTTCTTGTTCTTGTAGGCCGGCGTGCTGAGCAACCTCACTGATGTTTTTAAGGGGTGTTGAGCGACAAATATCGATATCAGACAGCATATTTGATCCTTATATCAGAACCGAAAGGTGGTACGTAAACGTTTGCGTGGCGATGGTACTGTATAAATTTGCTAAGTAAAGGCAAACCACACAGATTATGTGCTGGAAGATAACAGATCTGAAGAGTCATTGCGCGAGATCAAATCTTAAATGAGCCAAATATTCGATTTAGTGGGTTCGAATTACGGTCACATCCACATTAAATACAAAAGGGGCTGCATATCGCAGCCCCTTTTAAATGACAGTATTCGTCACGCGACAGATGCGCGATTAACGGTCCCAGTATGTTTCTTCTAAGCTATCTTCGCGCTCTGGTAGTGCACGAGAAAGGCGAGGTGAGTGCTGTGTTAGCACTTCGTAGCTTACGCGGTTTGCATACTTACAAATCTGAGATAGTGAAGAGTATGTTAGACACGTGTGTTCGTGTTTCTCTGAGTTTGGTACGTTAACGAAGTGGTAGCTGTTTGCTGCCATGTCATGTAGCAGAGCAGAAAGCGCGCCATCACCCGCACCATTAGTGTTCTTAATCTCTAATGGACCACCAAGGTATGGGCCAATGTGAGAGTACACTTTAACCGGGTTTTCACAGTCTTGCTTACGCATAGCGCGGCTGAATTCGTACTTGTTGAACTCAGGGATATTGCCTGGTAACAGTGGAAGTGTCGTTTCGCGTTTTGCTAACTCGTCTGTGTAACCCGCCATGTAAAGGCCGATTGGACCAGCAGTACACAGTACTAAGTCAACCCATTCTAGTGCTTTGCTCGCTGCAAGAAGTGGATCTTTTTCGCCTGTTAACGCTTCACCTTCGTCTTCATTCATTGCAACGATAGTTACGTTCTCTTTCAGGTATTCTTGCCACCATTCAGCGTTGCCTTCGATCACGTATTTAGTACCAAGCGTTAGAACAACAGGCACGTTGTGCGCTTTCGCGTATTCAATCGCCTTTTGTACTGCTTTTGGCATTGGATCTTCAGGGTTACCGCGCATTAGGTAAGAAGAAACGACTAGAGCAGATGCTTTCTCGAACACTTTCTCAGGAATGCTCTCTGGAAGCAGCTGGTTCATGTGTCCTTCGTTAATCGCAAACGTACGCTCGCCATCTTCGGTAATTAGCGTGTAACAACGACCGATTGGGCCATCTACTGTTTGTAGGTGGTTCAGGTTCATACGAGAAGAAGTGCGGCAAAGGTAACGGTAACCAAATGAGCCAACTTCAATTTTCTTAGACATTACGCCAAGCAGTACAGATTTGCTGTCTGCAAGTACGGAATAGTTGTGCAGTGTGTTGCCGATAGTATCGCCAGGGTATTGATGCGTAATCAAACCGCGCTCTACAAGCTCTTCATACAGCGCATCAGCTTTACTTTCTTCCAATACCAGTGAGTGACCTTTACTCAGCTCGTATTTATCAAGGAACGCACTGTCAACACGGGCTTCGATATCAACAATGGTTTGACCTACACCAACAATCGTTGCGCGGTGCAGTTTAGGTGTTTGTTGAATTTGGTTGACCAACGGATCACGTGCGTGAGTTGGAAAGTAATGCTTAGATTTACGCTGTCCAGGAAACTTCATATGAAAAATACAGTGAAAAAATTTTGCCGCATGATATCACATTTTATTTCTGTTTCTTTCATTTTTATTACATTTTGAATCACCTGCACAATGTCTGTACAGGTGATTCGTATTGATTATTCTGTTGGTACGAGTGTTGCTGGATCAACGTAAGCCGCTGTACCCCATAGAGGAACAGTAGATAGGCTGTGTTTGAAGCTACCTTCAGTCTCTTTAGTGGTGTAAGACAAGTAGAGTAGGGATTGGTTTTCTGCGTCGTAAATACGGCGAACTTTCATGGTTTTGAAGAAAATGCTTTTCGACTGCTTGAATACCACTTCGCCAGATTTACTTTTATCAATCTGCGCGATCATTTCAGGCGTGATTTCACCCGTTTGGCGGCAAGAAATAGAGCTATCACTTGGATCAGAAAGACTCAGGTTCGCTTCGATGGAAGCGATGTGACACGTTACGCCCGGGATTTTGTCATCGTCTAAAGATGACATCTTAATATCCTTCATTGTGAAGAAACCTAAAGATACGTCGCCAACCTCATTGTCCGAACAACCTGCTAACATTGTCATGATACCGGCTGCTATTAAGGCTTTTTTCATAAGAAGTCCTTTTTATTTGTATAGTTCTGTTTACTATAAGAAAATTGAAAGCTTGAATACGAGTGTAGAGCTTTTCGTTAAGTTCTTAAAGGATGTTGTTGGATAATGAAAAATATGAAGCATTTAAAGTACTTGTTGGCCTTAGTGATGCTCTGTATGCTCTGTATGCTCTCTGCATGTAGCTCGGCGCCTCAGCCGACCGTATGTCTGCCAAATAACTGTGATATTTGGGGATACTAACTGTAGGTACTAAAAGAATGAATAACGAAATACCTGAAATCGCATTAAAAAAGAATCAGTGGCTGTTTAGCCAGCTTGATATTGCTTACCCCGCAAAAGAAAGCCTCTTAGGTCTAGATATCTATAAAAATCAGCTTTCACAAAAGACTTACCAACTTCTCCCGCAAGACCAAACGCCCTCACAAATTGACGAACTGCATAAAGTAGATTTTCACAAACTGACGGTTCTTTTCTCTCTAAACCAAGCTAGTGCTTATCAAGATGAAGCGGAAAGGGCGAACATCCTAGAATTCTTAAGCCAAATCATGCTGTCAGATGAACATGAATTGTATGTAGGTACTAAAAGCGGTGATGTGGTGGCGAGTGCTATCGTAACGGCGAGTGACGATGAGCTGCTGATATCAGATATTGTTAACCAAGACGATCAAAATATTGTCGGGTTTGCTAAACAGTTACATGATTTTTTGGCTCAAGATCAAGATTCTACCTATAAAGTATTGTTCGAGAACTAATGACTCTTTGAGAAAGCGTTAATCTGAGTACAATACACCGTCTTTTAAAAAGGGTTCGGTATGTACAAGCTATTGATCTCAATCGCTGTATTGTGTGTTAGCGCTTTTTCTCCTGCAATTTATGCTAACGACTGGGATGTTAAACAAATCCTAGTATTACACTCCTACGAACCTTCCTATCAATGGACCGCAGATTTCCAAAAGGGGATCGATAACGCGTTCAAGCAATCCCATGGCGAAGTAAAACTCTCTATCGAGTATTTAGATACTAAACGCATTCATAACCAAGACTACTGATCTGCTCCAGCCAGACTGGACACTTCATTAAGCGACATTTTGTTGTTCAAAGTTAACTGGGCTTAGATACCCAAGAGCACTGTGCCTTCTCGTTCGATTATAATCAACCTCTATGTACTCGAAGATCGTTTGGCGCATCTGCTCTCTCGTCATAATCGGCTCATATTGGATCGCTTCCACTTTCATAGAATGGAAGAAACTCTCAACACAAGCATTGTCCCAGCAG
>NZ_JAKEUW010000072.1:0-20408 GCF_022398115.1 Vibrio sp. Isolate22
GTATGAGTAGGAAAGGAAACTGCTGGGACAATGCTTGTGTTGAGAGTTTCTTCCATTCTATGAAAGTGGAAGCGATCCAATATGAGCCGATTATGACGAGAGAGCAGATGCGCCAAACGATCTTCGAGTACATAGAGGTTGATTATAATCGAACGAGAAGGCACAGTGCTCTTGGGTATCTAAGCCCAGTTAACTTTGAACAACAAAATGTCGCTTAATGAAGTGTCCAGTCTGGCTGGAGCAGATCATGCTACTTCTGGTTAACCGTTGAGACTCCTTATGACTTTATAAGTTCGACTGGTATTTTTTACCTCACTTATGACATCGGGAGTTACACGATGTTGCCGCTTACTATGACAACAAGAATGGTTGCGGCGTTCACAAGCTTAGCGATGTCTAGCATTCTGATATACGCACTAGTAGTTCTGATACGTTTATTCCGCAACTATGAGCGAGGCGAGATCTTCTCACTAGAAAATGCAATGTCTTACCAGAAGCTCGGGTATAGCTTGTTCTATTGGGTATTCGGATCGGTTATCTATGGTTCATTGATGTCAGTGATTTTGTCGTTCAATAATCCACCAGGTGAGCGTATCTTTGCGATTAGTTTTGTGGGGATGGACTTTTTGACACTTATATTAGGTATAATTATTTTGATCATCTCATGGGTGATGAAAGAAGGTTATATTCTGGCTGATGAGCACAGCCAAACGATTTAAAGGACTTGTCATGACTATCCGCATTAATTTAGACATTATGATGGCCAAGCGAAAAATGCGATTAAAGACATTGGCAAAAGAGGTTGGGATTACTGAAGCCAACTTGTCGGTGCTAAAGAATGGCAAGGCCAAAGCGGTAAGGTTATCGACACTAGACAAGTTGTGTGAAGTGTTAGACTGCCAACCGGGTGACATATTGGAATTTGAAGCGAACATTCATGAAGAGAGCGCAACTGCTGAATAGCGAGTTCGTAAATCGTCTTCCCTTATGAAAACAATGAGTCTCGAAATTATTCGAGACTCATTCGCTCCAAATTAAACAGGTTCTCCAGCCTCGTCTTCTTCAACGATATCTTTTTCTAAACTCGCCTCTGCTAACCATTTCTTTATCGACGGACTATTCAACACACGTTGTTGATACTGTTGGGCTTTATCCGAAAGCTGGATGCCGTAGGTTTCGACTCGCAGTGCTACAGGTGCAAACATCGCATCGGCAATCGACCATTCTCCAAATAGCCAGCCTTCAGGGTATCGCTCCATTTGCTCAGACCAAATCGCATCGATGCGGGCGATATCTTTCTGGGCACCCTCACTCAAAACCAGCTTTCTCTTGGCTCGGCAATTCATTGGTAATTCGTTTCTGATGTTGAAAAAACCAGAATGCATTTCTGCCGAGATAGCTCGGGCCAAGGCGCGTTCAGCAACGGAAGTTGGCCATGCCGCACCGTTTAGGTAGGCATCATTAACGTATTCGAGAATGGCGAGTGAATCCCACACTGCAACGTCACCATCAACCAGAGTCGGCACTTTTGCAGTTGGTGTCACTTTCGCTAACGTGTCGTAGAAATCTGGTGTGAACAGCTTAAGTTTGATGACGTCTGCGTTGAGGTTGTAGTGATCGAATATTAGCCATGCGCGCAGTGACCAAGTGGAGTAGTTCTGATTAGCGATATAAAGCTGCATAAATGCTTCCTTGCGTTTGGTGAGTATGCATTTGAGCTTAAGGGATTGTATTACGGCGCACTAACGGATAATTTTGATGCAATACATTAATAAAAACGATGGGTGGTGATTTCAATATGGATATTGATGCGTTGCGAGGCTTTCTCGCGTTTGTGGAGACCAGCAGTTTCACACGCGCTGCAAAGCAGATTAATCGCACCCAATCAGCCTTTAGTGCTCAGATGCGCAAGTTAGAGGAAGAACTTAACGTCACTCTGTTTCAAAAAGAAGGACGTAACCTAGTTTTGACTGAGGCGGGCTTGGCATTGCGTTCTCATGCGGAGCAACTCGTCGCACTCCACAATACGGCGTTGAAACAAGTAAAACGTTATGAGGACAAACAGCCACTGAGATTAGGTTGCCCTGAAGACTATAACGATAGCATCTTGCCGAAAGTGATTAAGCTGTTGCAAAACGCAGAACCTACGTGTTCCATTCAAGTCTTTAGCTTGCCGAGCATTACGCTTAGAGAGTGGCTTGATGATGGTAGGCTTGATGCTGCGATTGTCACTCGTGCTCCCGATAGCGAAGAGGGATATTGGTTAACCAATGATGTGGGCGTTTGGATAAGCAGCCCTGATTTTGTGTTTGATGATTCTAAACCTGTCCCGCTCGCCCTGTTCCAGACGGATTGTAAATACCATGCTGCGGCAGTGAATGGTTTAACCAAACAAGACACGCCATATCAGCTTTTGGCGTGTAGTAATACGGCTTCAGCGCAGCGTGCAATCGTCAAAGCTGGGTTGGCAATTGGTGCGATGGGCAAGCTCAGTGTCACACCTGATTTGAAGATTCTCGATGATATGCCGCCGTTACCTGCGGTAGACATCGTACTGTTGCTCGCGAGTAAGCATCATCCGGTGTTGGACAAAGAGGTGCTCAACCAACTGATTGAGTTAGATTCCAATTAAGATTTGTTGCTCGGTGAGAGGCATTGATGCTGAGAGCAGTCAATAAATAGAAAGGCCGAGAACATTGCGTTTCTCGGCCTTGTTTTTATGGAAGAGAGGGCGAATTAAGAGAGCTTAAATTTACTCAACTCCCCGTGTAAATCTCCGGCTTTTACTGTCAGCTCATTACTGATTTCTACCGACGATGTCATGGTGTCCATCACTTCCACGGCGGTGTCGTTAATGATGACGACATTACGGTTAATCTCTTCAGATACTGAACTTTGCTCTTCAGCGGCGGAAGCGATTTGATTGTTCATGTCGTTGATGACTTCAATGGCTTGGTTAATCTCAGACAGCGCTAAATGAGCGGCTTGAGTTTCTCCTTTGGTATCGTTCGCTTGCTTTTGGCTTTGCTCCATTAAGACCACGATAGATTGGGTCTCTTGCTCTAAGCGCGCTAGCATTGAGCGGATCTCTTCGGTTGAGCCTTGAGTACGGTTTGCTAGGTTACGTACTTCATCAGCTACCACGGCAAAGCCTCGTCCTGCTTCGCCTGCGCGGGCTGCTTCAATAGCAGCATTCAGTGCAAGCAAGTTAGTTTGTTCTGCAATACCACCAATCTCACTCAAAATGCCTTGAATCGCAGTGCTCGAATCGACCAAGTTTTGCGTTTGTTGCTGCGCATCATTCACTTGAACCGCTAAGCTATCTACCGCGCTGGCAGCATTGTCCATGCGTGTCATGCCGTTAAGGCTATTACTCTGTACTTGGCTCGCAGCAGCAGCAGCTTGCACGGCTGAGTTCGCCACTTCTTGCGCAGTTGCACTCATCTCATTGATTGCAGTAGCCAGTGAGTTCACTTCGTTTACTTGAGCGTTCAACTGGTCACGAGATACCTCTGCACGCGCTTGGCCTTCAGTCGCGTTTTTATCGACTTGGTCTGCTGTCGCCATGACAGTAAGTAGCATCTCTTGTATACGAGATAGGAAGGTATTAAACCAGTGAGCCAGTTGTGCGGTCTCATCTTTCCCTTTTACTTCGATGCGGTAGGTTAAATCGCCTTCGCCTTGTGCGGCATCTTTGAATCGCTCGACCAAGTTATTGAGAACTTTGCCCAGAGAGTTGGCGATCAATGCCATCGATATGATGCCTAGAAGAACGGCGACGATCCCCGCCCACACACCTTTTTCAAGCGCTTTCGAATTCTGTTCATCACTCCACTGGGTGTACTCGTCGACACTTTTTGCAAGGTGACTACTGGGAACCGACACCATGACTACCCACGGTGCATCGCTAGTCTCGATAGCCGTTATGGCGTACTCCTCACCACCAAACGTCACCAACCCAGCCCCAGACTGTTTAGCGATAGACTGAACACGCGACCACTCTTTTTCTAGCGCTGGTGAGACTTTCTTACCCACCATGTTTCCAGCACTGCTGTTGGCTAGGGTAATGCCTTTCCATGAAGTGATGAGGATTCTACCTTGTCCGTCGAATAGGTGACGAGCAAGACCTTCACTCTGGCTTTGCAGTTCATGAAGTGATAAATCGAAGCCAAGTGAGCCGATGATCTTACCGTTCTGTTTGATCGGCTGGCTGATGGTCGTAATGAGTTCTTGCTTACCACGAACCGGATAGAAGTAAGGTTCCATTACGAACGTTTTACCGGTTTGGTAAGGCATTAAGTGCCAGTCGTCTTTGCGTTCGCCATTGCTGTTCAGTTCAGTATTGCTGAAGCTCTCCATTGCGACCGCGTCAAAGCTGTTTTGGTCATTGGGAGAGAAGAAAGGGGCAAGATAGCCCTGACTATTAAAGCCTAATTCGCTGTCCAAGCTGATCTCGCCATTGAGATCGGTTTGTTGTGGCCAAGTCTTGTTTTCCCAGACCATGTAGCCGGCAAATACGGCTTTGTTTTGTGCTTCTAGCGCGGCAGTAAACTGTTTAACGATAAGGTCTGCGCTTGCGTCCGTTTCTGAACTCAACTCAAGGATTGAACGTGCTTGCGTTAAGTTGGCTAGTACCGGGTTAAGTTGGTTAGAAATGTTTAACCCTTGCTGAAGTGCCGTATTTTGTAAATCGGTTGTCGTAGCATCGGTTAACTGTAGTTTTACTTTCTCTGTGACTTGTTTGTTCACATCAGTAAAAGCGCTAGTGGTCATGCCCATTGCGATCAACAGGGTGAAAGCCATCGCCCCGCCTGCACTTACCGCAATTCGCGTTCGTATACTGTTAAACATATGATCTCTCTAGCTAAATAGTGGTAGTTTGCAGAGATTTTAAACAAGATAAGTGAACGGAAAATGCAAAAAAATGAACACAAAAAGAATAGAGAGATTAAAAATATAAACAAGATTGCATAGTGCGCAGTTTTGGCTTTGATCGCAACGCTTAGAGGAAGATGAAAATCATCATTTAGCGATCGCTAACTTTCTGTATTTATTAGTTTTAATGATAGTTAGGAAAGTTTGATGTTTTAGGAAGACCGCTATTTTTTCCATCTAGTTTGTGACCGCGAGTCTATTACTCATTATATGACGGAGGTCACAATTAATTTTATTTAACCCAATGAGTTACCACTCTTTTTATAAGTAATTTGAAGAGGGAATGCGTTGTATTAGCTTGCCCGTGTTGTTTTGCTTTGTTTCTTCGGTGGCCTAACGTGACGTGACAAAATACGACTTCGTTCTTGTTTTACTTCCGTCAGCTTTCTCCATGACCATAAACGCACGCGTGCTTCCTTGGCGCTAACTTCGAGATCGACGACTGGATTAAGGTAAGGAGAATCTGGTTCAAGCTCGTGCATCATTATTTCCATTGGCGTCATCTTCCAAGGCTCAAACAGAAGTGGAGTGGGTATATCCGAGAGCTCTGGTACCCATTTACGGATGAAGTCCCCATCAGAGTCGTGCTCTTGGGCTTGTTTTGTTGGGTTGTAAATTCGGATGGTGTTAATGCCTGTTACCCCGGCTTGCATTTGAAACTGTGGGTAATGAATGCCGGGTTCAAAATCGAGGAACAGTTGCGCCAAGTGTGTGACACCATCACGCCAGTCCATGTTCATATGGTGAGTGAGAAAGCTCACCAGCATTGAGCGCATGCGGAAATTAATGTACCCCGTATGATGCAGGCAGCGCATACAGGCATCGACTAATGGCACGCCTGTCATCCCAATCTTCCATGCCTGAAGATGTGTCGGATCTTTTACCGTTTCTTTTTGTAAGAGTGCGTCATAGGCGTGATTGATACAGCGATATTCCATCGCGCATTCCGATTCAAACTTCTGCATGAAATGACAATGCCAGTGGAGCCTTGAAGAGAGCGCAATCAAGCTGCGACGAAACCCTGCGACTTGCCAGTGCCCCAATAGGTGTTGATAAACCTCACGCAGCGATATGTTGCCCCAAGCTAAATATGGAGATAGACGTGTACAGGCATGTCGCGAGGCTTCTGGACTTGAGATGCTGCGGTAGTAATCGCGACCACGGCGATCAAAGAAGTCGTGTAACGTTGCCCATGCCAGTGCACTTCCGCCCGTTTGTATGCCGTTAACTTTGGTTAACCATGCTTGTGGAGGTTCCATAGCGAGTTCAAGCTCTTCAGCATCTAGGGTATGCAGAGATTCTGTCGTTAACTGGCTTTCTTCTATGGGGGCGCGCATGACACTGTTCCAATGCTTGTCCCAACCGATTCTGTCTTTAGATCCTCTCACGACAGCACCCTGTGCGGACTCTTGCCATGGGATGTTGTGCTCTGTAAACCAAGCAGAGAGTTGTATGTCGCGCTCAAAGGTGCAATTTAATCCTATTTCTTGATGAGAGAAGATATTTTTTATGTGGTAACGAGATTGGATTGCTTTGAAGCAGTCCACCGCACTGCCATTAAGTATTGAGACCTGATGTCCATACTCTTTCAGCGACTGGTTCATGCATTGCAGTGATTGCCAAACAAACCGCCAATGTCGCTCAGAGTAGTGGGCATTGTTTAGCAGCATGGGTTCGAAAATGTAGAGCAATATCGTTGGGTGTTGATCTGATAAAGCGTGTTGTAAAGGTGCGTGGTCGCTGAGCCTTAAATCGCGCTTTAGCCACACTACGTTGATTGTTTGCATCTGAGCCCTCTTTCGTTTTGGAGCATTACGAGTCAGAGGGCAAAATGTCTCACTGGAAGTGAATTTTATTTTCGATAATGAAAGGGTCTGCCATGGGCGTCTGTATTTATTATTGGAGAATACCTAAGCTTTTTAGTTTTCGATAAATCGTGTTACGGCTGATGCCAAGTATGCGTGAAGTTTTGCTGATGTTGCCTTGGTTGGCTTGATAGGTTTGCAACAAGGTTTCTTCAACGGTGCTTCTTAAATCAGCATTTGGCTTACCTTCGATGATACGATAAGCAGTAACCTGATGATGGTTATCTTGAGCTAAAGAGGTGAGGTGTTGAGCAAGATGGCTCGGTATGTGCTCGAGTGTGAGTTGTGATTCGTCACTTGCCAGTAAAGTGGCGACTTTGAGTAAGTTGTCTAGTTCACGGATGTTGCCCGGCCAAGAATAGGCGCACAATAAACTCATTAGGTGCGGGCAAATAGACTGCTCAGCTTCGGCGTATTTACTGTGAATGTGTTCGATTAAGGCATGCTTATCTTGTCGCTGCTGCAAGCTTGGCAAGGTAAAGGCCAAGCCATTGAGTCTGTAATACAGGTCTTGCCTAAACTCACCGGTTGCGACTAACTGCTCGAGGTTTTTGTGAGTGGCAGCGATGATCTGGCAATCGACTTGATAGCTTTGATTGGAACCAACTGGCACCACGGATTTGTCTTGCAGAACATGCAGTAGTCGGCATTGAGCCTCTAGCGGCATATCAGCTATTTCATCCAAGAATAAGATCCCTTTGTCTGCTTGACGGATCTTACCTTGGAATCCTTTGTGGCTTGCTCCCGTAAAGGCGCCCGGCGCGTAACCAAACAGTTCAGATTCGATAAGATCTTTAGGTAGCGCGCCACAATTTACCGCGACTAGGGGCGATGATTTACGCTGGCTTTGCTTGTGTAACGCCTTAACAAACTCACCCTTGCCGACACCTGTTTCACCAAGGATTAATAGGCTAATGCCTTTGTCGATAACCTTATTGGCCTGCTGCCAAGCGTGTTCTATCTGTTGTTCACCATGGTGTAAATCACACGATGCGGAAATAGAGCGTGTGCGTTTGGCTGTTGGACGTTTTAGATGCTGTTTTTCAAACACAAAGGATGCATCTATTGAAGTTCGGCTGAAGAGGGTATCGATACGCTCACCGACGATCGAGATTTGATCCAAAAGTTGAGAGGCGACCTGATTGTGCGCGACCACCTCTCCAGCTTCATTGGCTATTACAATCCCTTGCCAACCACTGTGAAGTAGCGATTTATCGCACGCAAGATCAATACGAGTCGTGCCTTGTGGGATATGACTCAATAGCTGATTCTCAATAAGCTGAACCATGTTTTGAACGAGCAGCTGTACCGAACTGTCGTGTTGTTGCTGCTCACTGGTAATGTCCAATACGCCAACCATGTTTCCTTGGTGATCAAATACTGGGCTCGCTGAACAGCTGATAAATCGATGCTGGTGGATGAAGTGCTGTTCACCAATGATGGTCAAGGGTTTAGCTTCTACAATCGCCGTGCCGATGGCGTTGGTGCCTTTGAGTTGTTCCTGCCAACACGCACCAGAGCTGAGTGCAATCGAAGTCAGTTTTTCCTTAAACCGCTCTTGTCCCCAACTAGCCAGAATCACCCCTTCAATGTCGGTCAAGATCAAACGACTGTCTGTACGTGCAAACATCTGGTTGAACAGAGGCAGTGCATTGTGCTCGACGATTTGAATCAAGCTCGATGATTGATGACGTCTCTGCTTAAGAATCGACTGTGGTAGGCGAATATCTTCGGGAAGACGTCTCTGTTTTAGCCCCGCTTCTGTGCAGCGGTGCCAAGAAGACGAAAGCCAATCTGATGTGTTTGCTTGTTGAAGGTGCATGACTGTTCCATGTCGTAACAGTGAGAGTGTACCAAATTGGAACAGTTGAACACTGGAGTGGTTTCCATACGGCCGTTCAATGCCAACTCACTTTGGGTTGTAAATGTTTGGTAATCATAGTTTTACAATTTATTAACAACAAGTTTTGAGGTTATGGCGTGTGATTTGCGTTGTTCTTGTTGTGAAGAAAGCACGAAGCATCAGTGTTTTAAACAGAAACAATAAACATGGGCGTCTTGTTATGAGTTCTTTTCTCAGGATAAGTCGCCAAAAAATAAGACAGCTTTCGCTTAATAACGAACAACACATCTAAGAAGGATCGAACTATGATTTACGCACAGCCGGGTAGTGACAACGCAGTGGTGAACTTTAAAGCTCAATACGATAACTTTATCGGGGGTGAGTGGGTGAAGCCTGTCAGCGGCGAGTATTTTGATAACACTTCCCCAGTGAATGGTCAGGTGTATTGCCAAGTGGCGCGCTCAACTGAAGCAGACATTAGCTTGGCGCTCGATGCGGCGCATGCAGCTCGTGCAAGTTGGGCGGCGACCAGTGTTGCTGAACGTTCTAACATCCTACTTAAAATTGCTGACCGTATTGAAGCGAACCTAGAAGAGATCGCAGTTGCTGAAACATGGGAAAATGGCAAACCAGTTCGTGAAACGTTAGCCGCAGACATTCCATTAGTTGTCGATCACTTCCGTTACTTTGCAGGCTGTATTCGAGCACAAGAAGGCAGCGCAGCCGAGCTCGATTCAAACACCGCTAGCTACCATTTCCCTGAGCCAATTGGCGTAGTCGGTCAGATCATTCCTTGGAATTTCCCGATTCTAATGGCGGCTTGGAAACTAGCACCTGCACTGGCGGCAGGTTGCTGTGTGGTGATGAAGCCTGCCGAGCAAACGCCGACTTCAATCTTAGTATTGATGGAAAAGATTGCAGATCTTCTACCTGCGGGCGTGGTTAATATTGTTAATGGCTTCGGTAGTGAAGCGGGGCAAGCCCTAGCGACGAGCGATCGCATTGCTAAGTTAGCATTTACAGGCTCAACTGAGGTCGGTCATCATATTCTAAAATGTGCGGCTGAAAGCTTGATTCCATCAACGGTAGAACTGGGTGGTAAGTCACCGAACATCTATTTTCCAGACATCTTTGATCATGAAGATGAGTACCTAGACAAGTGTGTTGAAGGTATGCTGCTGGCGTTCTTTAACCAAGGTGAAGTGTGTACTTGTCCTTCTCGTGTGCTGATTCATGAATCGGTCTACGACAAGTTCATTACGAAAGTGGTCGAGCGTGCTCAAACCATCAAGCAAGGCAACCCGTTAGGCACTGACACTCAGGTTGGCGCACAAGCCTCTCAAGAGCAGTTTGATAAGATTCTTAGCTACCTAGAGATTGGCCGCCAAGAGGGTGCCAAAGTTCTCACTGGTGGTGAAATCGCGCAACAGCCAGACGATCTTGGTAGCGGCTATTACATCCAGCCAACAATGCTGGCAGGCAACAACAAGATGCGTGTCTTCCAAGAAGAGATCTTTGGCCCTGTTATCGCGGTCACTACCTTCAAAGATGAAGCTGAAGCGCTAGAGATTGCCAACGATACCGAATATGGTTTGGGTGCAGGTGTATGGACGCGTGATGCCAATCTTGCTTACCGCATGGGTCGAAACATTGAAGCGGGCCGTATTTGGGTGAACTGCTACCACGCTTACCCAGCACACGCTGCGTTTGGTGGTTACAAGAAATCAGGCATTGGTCGTGAGACACATAAGATGATGCTCGATCACTACCAAAACACTAAGAACCTGCTGATCAGCTACGATACTAATCCACTAGGTTTCTTTTAAAATAGATGTTCTCTAGAACTTTCTATCAAGTATTCACTAGCAACAAGTTGGCGAAAACAATCTAAGTAAAGTGAAAAGTAAAACGCCAAGTTCTTATGAGCTTGGCGTTTTTTAGTGTGTGAGATGTGTTAGGTCAGTTGAACGTGCTCGGACTTATTCTTCGGCGATAAAGCTGTTAGCAATTTGCGCTTCTTGCTTAATCATAAGCTGGTGCGCCGTCAGCATATGCTGCTGCATGATTTGTTTCGCTTTTACCGCATCACTTTTGCTTAGAGCTTGCACAAGGTCACGTTGGCTTTGCACACCAGTACGCCAGAGTTTGTGGTTCCCTGGTTCGTAAAGCTTGTGATAAATCGTCAGCTCAGTAAGCATTTGCGCGGTAAAACGTACCACAAACTTTAATAGCTCATTATCTGAATAGCTCGCCAGTAAGCTGTGGAACTCTAGCGATGCGATGTGGTGTTCGCGCTCTTGATAGATATCTTCCGGTGGCGTTTGATACTTGTCTATTTGGTCGCTCAGTCCCTGCAGTTGCGATTCGCTTAGTCTCCCCGCGAGGGAAGCCGCAATCTCGGGCTCAAGCGACAAGCGCATTTGGTATAAATCTGATATCGAAGTGTTCTTAAAAAACAGGTAGTTACTTAAGAGTGATTGCGCTTTGTTTTCGCTCATCTCACTCACGAACACACCGCCATTCGGGCCGGTTTTGGTCGACAAAATGCCTTGCGCTTCCAAGATTCGCATACTTTCACGAACCGTTCCTTTTGAAGCGTCAAACTTCTCCATAACCTCAAGCTCGTTAGGTAAACGATCCCCAGGCTGAAGTGCTTGCTCGACGATCCAGTTCTTGATCGATTCTGCTAATTCTTGTGTTCTACGTCTCTTCGCGCTTTTTGCCACATTATCCTCGCTGGGGTGTTATCCGTACCTATTGAATTCTGACGGAATTCCTCTGAATGTCACCTGTTTTCTTGCCCTAAAAACCCCGGAAAAATCGGAGTGTTGAGCTATGAAACACTCCGATTATTGATCGAATCTTAGTCACAAAATATTTATTTATCATGATAAATAGCTTTTATTTGACATTTATCATGATAAATTGCCTGGGTGTACATGATCAGAATGGAATGATTTTAGATGGGTAAATTCGAAGAAACCGCCAGCTTAACGTGGGAATGGCTAGAGTCTATTGCTCAATGCAGCCAAACATCCGATCCCGATAAAGAAGGGGTTACGCGTTTATGTGCGTCTAAAGAGCATGAAGAGGCAAACCGAAAGCTGCATGACTGGATGACAATGTCTGGTATGGAAGTTCGAATGGACAACGCGGCGAACTTAATTGGTCGTTACCCAAGTACTAACCCAGACGCTAAGACACTGATCTTTGGATCACACCAAGATACTGTGCCTAATGGGGGCAAATATGATGGGATCTTGGGCGTAATACTGCCAATTGCATTGGTTAATTACTTTCACAATAACCAGTTAAAGTTCCCTTTTCATATTGACGTGATTGCTTTTAGTGACGAAGAGGGCACGCGCTTTCAATCGACACTTTTAGGCTCAAAAGCGATTTCAGGTATCTTCGATCCTGCGATGTTGACAGCAGAAGACGCAAATGGCGTAAGCGTGCGAGATGCTTTGGTGTCTTTTGGTTGTAATCCAGACCTCATCAGTGAAGACGCTTATGAGAAAGAAAATGTGCTTGGTTTTGTTGAACTGCACATTGAGCAAGGTCCTCAGTTAGAGCAAGCCAACCTGCCTGTAGGAGTAGTGACGGCAATGACTGGTATTGAGCGCCATACCTTGTCGATCATTGGTAAGGCAAGCCACGCGGGCACTGTGCCGATGAACTTACGCCAAGATGCCTTGGTAGGTGCAGCTCAAGTGATCCACATGTTTGATCAGCTTTGTAAGCGAGAAGAAGACCTAGTCGGTGTTGTGGGCAAAATTGCTAACTATCCGAATGGCGTCAACGTTATCCCTCAACAAACAGACATTACCATTGAGCTTCGTTCACCCAATGACGCTTCTCGTGTTAAAGCGCGAGAAGAGATGTTGGCAGATATCGATAGCCTGATGAATCAATACAACTTGGCTTACCGTCATGAACAGACTTATGAGCAATCAGCCGTGACCTGTGCTGATTCCTTATCGTCAGTTTTAAGTAACGCGGTAAGTTTATCGGGTATCACACCGAAACACCTATACAGCGGTGCAGGTCATGACGGCTTGGCGGTGAGTAAGCTTACCGATATTGCCATGCTGTTTATGCGTTGTACTGATGGCATTAGCCACCACCCAGACGAAGCCATTCTTCAACAAGATTTGGTTGCTGCAGTCGAAGTGTTAAACCACTTCTGTCTATTGATGAAAGCAGAGCAAAAATAAACGATTCGAGATTTTGGTAGCAGTCTTTAACGGTATCTGAACAAAGTTCGGGTTATCGCCTGCTACAAATACTACAGAGCGCCGCTTTCAGGCGCTCCCTATACTAAGGAGAGATTTGGTTATGGATATGACAGAGAAAATGGAAACAGCAGAGAAGAGGGCGTGGTATAAAAACGTACCAGACCCGATGGTTCTTATCTTTTTTATACTGGTAGCCACTTACCTTCTTACTTTTATCGTGCCGGCTGGTGAGTTTGAGCGCGTTGTTGTTGATGGCAGAACAACGGTTGTTGCTGATTCATTTACTTATATTGAAGGTGTCCCATCGGTACATTTCTTCGATATCTTCGTCTCTATTCCTAAAGGATTGATTAGCGCAGCACCTTACTTGTTTATTGTGTTTATCGCGGGCGGTCTATTCCATATTTTGCAACGCACTGGCGCATTAGAAAACGCCATCGGTGTTGCCGTAAACAAAGCTGGAATTAAAAACCGTAATCTAATCATTACGATAGGCACGTTCATCTATGGTTTCTTTGGTGTAGCGGTTGGCTTTGAAAATAATATCGCCTTAGTGCCAGTTGCGGTCCTGATTTCTGCGGCAGTTGGATACTCGAGCTTAGTGGGCACGGTGATGGCAGTAGGTGGTATCGGCGTGGGTTTTGCTCTGTCACCGATTAACCCGTACACGGTTGGTGTTGCACAAGGTATCGCAGAGCTTCCAATCTTCTCTGGTGCTTGGTTACGTACTGTTATGGTGCTTTCTTCTTTGGCACTACTGTCTTACTACATTTGTACTCGTGTTACTAAAATGGAGTTCAAAGAGCCTGAAACAGCTGGTGGCCTGAGCAAAGACATCTCTGAATACCAACTCAATAAGAAAGACAAAATGACCTTGGGCGTTTTTCTTATTGGCTTAGGTATCATGCTTTACGGAGTGTTTGCGAATGGTTGGTACATCAACGAGATCGCGGGTCTTTTCTTATTGATGGCGATTGCGATTGGTATCGTGAACGGCTTGGGTGCAAACGCTATTGTGAAGCAGATGATGGAAGGCGCGTCGGGCGTTACCTCTGGTGCGTTGGTAATCGGTGTTGCTGCCTCTATTCAAGTGATCCTTAACCAGGCGTCAATTATCGATACCATTGTTAATGCACTGAGTTCATTGATTCAAGATATGCCAATCGCGTTAGCGGCTATTGTGGCGAGTGTGGTTCAAGGCATCATCAACTTATTCATTCCTGGTGGTTCTGGTCAGGCGATGGTGACCATGCCGATCATGATCCCGGTTGCTGACTTAGCAGGTATGAGTCGCCAGCTGATGGTTACTGCATTCCAAGTAGGTGATGGCCTAACAAACCTTATTGTACCAACCTCTGGCGGCACGCTAGCGATGCTTGCGCTGGGTCGAGTCTCTTACGAGCAGTGGTTGAAAGCGATTGTGCCATTTATGTTGGTGGTTTATGCCCTATGTTGGGTGGCGCTGTTCATTGGACAAATGATTGGTTACTAGTTTTTTTGGTGTTGAACATCTATGACAATTTCACTTATTCACGTTAACCCAAATACCGGCTTGTCGGCTTCTATCTCTGCGACAGGAGGTGTGTCAGTCGGAGGTTATGTAAACCATAGTTGGCGAGGTGTCGGGGCGTGTGCAACTCAGGGGTTATTTACTAACCCTTGGTATGCAGACAAAGCGCGTGAGTTATTTATTCTCGGTAAGACGGCTGAGCAGGTTGTCGAGTCTTTAAAAGCGGGCGATGCCGAATATTCAAAGCGCCAATGTATGGTGATGGATAAAAATGGCGACAGCGCTTTCATTCATGGGGATGACAACATCCCTTATGTTGGCGCGATTGCTTATCCTACGATTGCCGTTGCTGGGAACATGCTAGAAAGTGACAAGGTTTTACAGGCCTTTTCAGACAGCTTTATCGCTCAAACGACGCAGAATCCGAGCTCAATCTTAGAAGATGGCTCGCCTGTTTATAGAGATAACTATGAAGCAGAGCTACCAGAAATATTGATAACAGCCTTGGAAGCCGCGTTGCAAGCGGGAGGAGATAAGCGAGGAACCTTTTCCGCATCACTCCGAGTAGAAAGCCTGACTAAAGCGCCGATTGATATTCGTGTTGATTGGGCTGATGGGTGCTTAATTCGTGAATTACGAAAAGTGCTGGGGCGTGTTCGAGATGCTGGCTTTCAAGATTTTCTAAACAATCTACCAAACCATTAATGATGAAGGTTTAATCGAAATAAAAGCCAAGTGAGTTTCAAATCACTTGGCTTTTTTGTTTTGTAATCTGTGAGACGACTGTGCGTTAGTGCTTCGAAAAGAAAATTTCTGGCTTATGAGTTGGGCCTGAATTGCCTTCGAGTTGAGTCAGTTCCAAACCTTGTTTGCCGACCAAAGAAGCGACCATCTGACGGTTGAACGGGTAGTTCTCAGTGTTGTTGATGAACTCTTCTACATCTACCCATTTGGCTTCTGCAATTTCATCCGTGTCTTGAATCGCAATCTCTTGAGTTTGAGCGATAAGGTGGCACACAAAGTAGAGGTTCGATTTGCCAAACTGATATGGATGGCGCGTTGCCATGCCCACAACTGAAACGAACTTGGCTTCGATGCCCGTCTCTTCCATTGTCTCTCGAACCACAGACTCTTCAATACCCTCACCAAGTTCAATGTGGCCACCTGGTAGTTTGTAGCCCTTCATACCGTGCTCTTTGATCATCAGCACTTGGTTATGCTCATTGGTGATCAACGCACCAGCACCCAAAGTATGGGTTGGGATGAAAGGTACAAACTCGACGATTTCGGATTTGTGGATCAGCGTAATCTCGTCTTCTAGACAGTTATGGAACACAAAGCCGAGTTCAGTCGCTACTGGGATAAGATGCGACAGTGAAATAGGTAAACTGATCCAGATAATGCCTTTGTTATTTTGCTTTGAGAACTCGGTGATTTCGCTGAGCTCAGCGTGGAATGAGTCGGTATCGTTCGGTGCAGTCAGCGGGTCGATGATGATGCCGTTAAATTTGTCGAGCGTAAATTCCACGGTTGGTCCTTTGTTGTTTTGATTTATTGAGAGCCGTTTATAGAGCGAGCTTATAACAGATGTAGAGGTTATGACACCCGAAAAGGCGGTGACATGGAGATTGCTGGGGAAAGCGGTAGGTAACAAACAAAAACTGCGCTCGGAAACCAGAGCGCAGTTTTAAAGTTGGCGTTATTTGAGTTCGTATCTAACGAACGTAGTTCGCATCAACGCTGACATACCAGTGTTGAAACTTACCGTCAGATTTTTCAATCCACAAATCGTTGGTGTAGCTCTCTATCTTGCCGTTGACCGTTAACTTGAATGTGTTCTCATCAAAGTCGCCAAGCTTCACAAACTGATCGGTTGTAACTAGGAACGGGTCCATGTCGTCAACGCCAACTACATCTGAAATCACATAGTAGTGGTAAGTAAATGGCTTGCTCGCATCATTTGGATTACTGCGGTACGCCACAAGCTTGAACGGTTCCGTCAGTGGGACATCGAGCGTTTGCTTGTCTATGGTCGCGGGGATTGGAATAAATAACCAAGCCGTAAATAGGCCGCAAGCCAAAACCATCAGGAAGAAAAGAGTCTTAATTGCTTTCATAGCAACCTTCAAAATAGGTAATGTTGAAGGTGCTATGGTAACAGGTTTGATTTGTTGATTGTAAGAGTATGAATAAGTGAAGGCGACACCACTCTGTTAGGAAATTTGAACGAATTGACGCACTGTTCATAACTTACCTTTCAGACGCTTCCTATCTAAAAGCGCCTGGGCAAATTAGTGCGCGTGGCCTTGTGATAGGTTGATCAACATGACGCCTGCGGCAACAAGCCCCATGCCAATCCAAACTTTTGTGTCTAGGTGTTGGCTGTATACGAAGCTCGAGATTAAGCTCACCGTTAAAATTGCTATCCAGCCCATAACGAGTGCACCACACCAACCGGCATCTCTTTCATCGCTTGGCTTAAGAATAAAAATGCCGCCAGGTGACCTGAGATAACCAGTAAAGCCGGGACCGGTTTAGACAAACTAAATCCATCGGTGGCTTTAAGTGCAACGTGAGAAAGTGCTTCAGCCATTACGCCCATCATCAAGAAAAACCAGCTCATATTCGTACCTTTATCTTTGTATTGTTTGTGTTGGTATAGCAAGAGTGTTTGAAAGTGGTAATTGGTGCTAATCGCGGATTAGCTCGTATTGCAGGCACAAAAAAGCCCGCACCTCACGCTTTTGCAAGGTGCGGGCTAAATAGGTGTGACTACTTGTTTAGGTAAGCAGCGTGGAACTCAATGTGCTCATCAATAAAGCTAGAGATGAAGTAGTAGCTGTGGTCGTAACCAGGCTGCATACGTAGCTCTAAATCGGCATTGTTTACTTTCGCGGCTTCAACTAACTGTTCAGGTTTCAGTTGTTCAATTAGGAAGTTGTCCGCTTCACCTTGGTCAACCAACATTGGCAGCTTAGTGCCTTTCGTTTTTAGAAGCTCAGAGGCGTCGTACTGTTTCCACTCTTCAATATCTAAGCCTAGATATTGGTTAAATGCTTTTTGGCCCCAAGGACATTGCATTGGGTTACTGATTGGACTGAATGCAGAGATAGAACGGTAGCTATCTTCGTTCTTGATGCCAATCGTAAGGGCACCGTGTCCGCCCATGCTGTGGCCAGAAATTGATTTCACTGATGTTACAGGGAAGAAAGACTCAATCAGTGCTGGAAGCTCTGTTACCACGTAATCGTACATGTGGTAATGGCTGTCCCATGGCGCTTGAGTAGCATTCACGTAGAAGCCTGCACCTTGGCCTAAGTCGTAGCTTTCATTGTCAGCAACGTTCTCACCACGTGGACTTGTATCTGGTGCAACAATAGCGATGCCTTGCTCAGCTGCAGCTTTAAATGCGCCAGCTTTTTGCATGAAGTTTTCATCGGTACAGGTTAGGCCTGATAACCAATATAAAACAGGAACTGGGTTTTCTTTGCTTGCATTTGGTGGCAAGAAAATCGCGAAACGCATATCGCAGTCAAGCGTTGCAGAAAAGTGGGTGTATTGTTTGTGCCAACCACCAGCAACCTTTGCTTGGCTAATGTTTTCGATTGTCATTGATTGTGCTCCGTTAGGTTGATGGTTTCGGAATTAATGTATTTGATTTTCTATAGCTTAAGCTAGAGGTTCACCACCCACCGGGCAGGAGGTGGTGAAGACAGTTTCGCTCTGATTTTTAAGTCAGAACTGTGGTCTCGACACCTAAGTGCCGAGACCAAGGAGAATTATCTGTCCATGTGTAAAACAGTACGGATAGATTCACCTTTGTGCATTAGGTCGAATGCGTCGTTTACTTCGTCAAGGCTCATTGTGTGAGTAATGAACTCTTGAAGACCAAACTCACCCGCCATGTAACGGTTTACGATTTCTGGAAGCTCAGAGCGGCCTTTAACACCACCGAAAGCAGAACCACGCCATACACGACCTGTTACTAGTTGGAATGGACGAGTTGAGATCTCTTGACCTGCGCCTGCAACACCGATGATTACAGATTCGCCCCAACCTTTGTGACAACATTCAAGAGCTTGACGCATCACGTTTACGTTACCGATACACTCGAATGAGTAATCAACACCGCCGTCTGTCATCTCAACGATAACGTCTTGGATTGGCTTGTCGAATTTCATTGGGTTGATGCAGTCAGTCGCGCCAAGTTGTTTCGCTAGCTCGAATTTGCTCTCATTGATATCAACACCGATGATTTTGCTTGCACCAGCCATACGAGCACCGATGATTGCAGAAAGACCGATACCGCCTAGGCCGAATACAGCAACTGTGTCGCCTTTTTCAACTTTAGCTGTGTTTAGTACCGCACCCATACCAGTGGTTACGCCACAACCTAGAAGACAAACTTCCTCAAGAGGTGCTTCTTTAGCTACTTTCGCTAGTGAAATTTCTGGAAGTACAGTGTACTCAGAGAAAGTAGAACAACCCATGTAGTGGAAAATTGGCTCACCGTTGATAGAGAAACGGCTTGTGCCATCTGGCATTAGGCCTTTACCTTGAGTTTCGCGAACCGCTTGGCAAAGGTTAGTTTTGCCAGACTTACAGAATTTACATTCGCCACACTCAGCTGTGTAAAGTGGGATAACGTGGTCGCCAACTTCAACGCTTGTTACGCCTTCGCCAACCATTTCAACGATACCGCCACCTTCGTGACCAAGGATAGAAGGGAAGATACCTTCTGGATCGTCACCTGAAAGAGTGAATGCGTCAGTGTGACAAACACCAGTAGCAACGATACGAACAAGTACTTCGCCAGCCTTTNGCCAACCATTTCAACGATACCGCCACCTTCGTGACCAAGGATAGAAGGGAAGATACCTTCTGGATCGTCACCTGAAAGAGTGAATGCGTCAGTGTGACAAACACCAGTAGCAACGATACGAACAAGTACTTCGCCAGCCTTTGGCAGTTCAACGTCAACCGTTTCACGCTTTAGCGGCTCACCTGCTTTCCAAGCGACCATTGCTTTAGATTGGATATGAGTTTGACCAGGTTTGATTTCGATAGTCATTGGATGCTTCCTTTATATGTCAGTACAGCGGATAACTTTGCAATTAAGTTCAACTCGTTAAGCGTAGTCGAGCTTAATTGCTTCCGCTCTCTCGTTTTGTTGGAGCTAGTATAGGGCTTTGTTGCGTAATTAAATTTAGATATAGAGCCAACCCGTTTCGCGTATTTCTTAGTCAATACGACARGTTTTAGGCATACCTAACCTAGTAAGCTTGTTCAACGCTTTTATCATCGCGTAAGTTTCACCCACCTGGGCATTGTAATTTCTTAAGCTCAGTTTCCCTCCTAGCAACTGTTTAACTCGATACATCGCTGTTTCTGAGAGTGAACGCTTGTGGTATCCATACCGCTCTTTCCAATACTTACACGCTCTCGTGTCGTAAGCGCCATCACCAGACACCTCAAGGATACTTCGGCGTGTTTGTTTCAGTAAGTTCGGGAGTACCTCTCCATCTGTAACCGTCGATAAACTTAGCTCGGCAGCAACGATCTCATGAGTGTTGATATCGACGGCAATATGAAGCTTTCGCCAGACTCTACGCTTGCCATCCGTACCGTGTTTTTTGACTTTCCATTCACCTTCGCCATAAACCTTAAGGCCAGTAGCATCAATGGCTAGGTGCTGTATCGCTCCTCTCGTTTTAGTCTTAAATGAAACCTCAACTTGCTTGGCTCTACGACTGATGCAGGTGTAATGYGGGCAACTTAACGGTACATGGGCTAGCCTAAATATCGAGTCGATAAATCCTTGAAGCGCTCTCAATGGCATAGAAAAAACTCGTTTGACCATGAGTGCTGTCGTGATAGCTAAATCACTGAACCGACGCGGCCTCCCRCGCTTATTCTGTTTGCTTTGCGCCCACCCGCTTATTGCTTCTTCATCAATCCAAAAGGTCAGAGAACCACGGTTAATGAGTGATTGGTTGTATTGCTTCCAGTTGGTTGTT
>NZ_JAKEUW010000073.1:0-20206 GCF_022398115.1 Vibrio sp. Isolate22
TCAATAGCAGTATCAGAAAATTGAAAGCCTCTACCTCGTTTACCATGGTGACTTTTACATTGCCATGCTTCAACGGCTGAGTCGTCAATCCAAAACGTTACTGAGCCTCGCTTGCACAAGGCTTCATTATACTCACTCCAGTTCGCTATCTTCTTCTTCGACTTACCCATAACAACACCATGCTTCTACTACATGGGATCAGATCGCAGGACTGAGAAAAGGTTCCAACGGATTTAGTCAACAACGCCTGATGACAGTTTCAAAAGTGGTGCCTTTTGTTCAAGCAAACCCAACGAAATATGCAGATAACGGCTATATGGTGAATGCTTTTAACCAAGGTGCAACCGGCTGTGCAGAGCTTTCCAAACACATGGCTGGGGTTGTAGATAGCCTTTGGGAAATGGGTTATTCGAATGAAGACCTGGCCAAAATTTTTGGTGGTAACCTCATGCGTGTGTACGCACAGACTTGGAAGTAATACGTGTTGCCTAGTAATGCAGCAAATACGATATTTGCTCAGTGATTGAAGCTGAGCATTCTATTGAACATCTAACTAAAGATCTTAATCGAACCTAGTGTAAGATATGTATTAGGTGGAATAAAAGGAGCGTATATGCGCTCCTTTTTTGTGACTTTTTGATAAATTTAATTGGATTATGGCTGAGTGTTCATCCCAGACGCTATGCGATAATTAATGCTACGCCCTTCATCATCCACCGCGAGTAATTGGCAGGAGGAGGAGGGGTTTTAATGAGTAACTCATATAATAAATACCATTCTTAAGGAAATTTATGCAGCTTTGCCTTTTAGCCTTTGTCTTTATCTAGAAAGCTGTAAACGAGTTTGGTAGGAGAACAACATGGAGAGTTCAGCTATGTTAAGCAACCCAGCGACAGATGTCATATTGCATGCTTTTGACTGGTGCTACGCTGACGTAATGAAGAACGCCCCACTGATCCAAGAGTTGGGTTATAAATCTGTTTTAGTATCACCGGCGATGAAGTCGTTACGCGGACCTAAAGGCTGCGACCGTGATTCTGGCACCCAATGGTGGCAGCGCTATCAACCACAAGATTATCGTGTGATCGATAATCAGTTGGGTGACACGCAAGATTTCACTGCGATGGTGAACACGTTAAAGCAACACGGTCTTCGCACCTATGTAGACGTTGTGTTCAATCACATGGCTAACGAATCGGGTATCCGTGGTGATTTAATATATCCCAACCAACAAGACATGGCGTCTTACCAAAAAGATGCTGACTATTACGAATCCATACGCTTGTTTGGTGATCTTTCTAAACCTTTGTTTGATGAAAACGACTTTGTGGAAGCGTTTGGTATCAAAAACTGGAAAGACACTTGGGAAGTGCAAAACGGGCGAATCTCGGGGGGAGCCAGTGATCCGGGTCTACCAACACTGCTCGATAACGACAATGTGGTCGCGCAGCAGCGAGCGTATTTAAAAGCTCTGAAAGCGATTGGTGTGAAAGGTTTTCGTATTGATGCAGCAAAACACATGACACTGTCACACCTGAGAAAAGTGTGGACAGATGATATCTGTGAAGAAATGCATATCTTTGGTGAAATCATAACTGATGGTGGCGCGACGGAGGAAGAGTACCAACTATTTCTCGAACCCTACCTAAAGCACACTCGTTTAGGCGCTTATGACTTTCCACTGTTTAATACTATCTATAAAGCGTTTGAAGAGCAGGGCAGTTTTAAGTCTTTGATCAACCCTTACTGCTTTGGCCAAGCTCTATCGAACATGAGAGCTATCACCTTTGCTGTGACTCATGATATCCCAAACAATGATGTGTTCTTGGAACATATCATGGATGAAGTGGATGAGCGTCTTGCTCACGCTTTCATTCTTGGTCGTGATGGTGGTGTGCCGCTTATATACAGTGAGCTGAGCACCAGTGGCATTCTGGATAAAAATGGCCAGCCTCGTTGGCTCAATGATTGGCAAGCGCCATACATGAAAAGCATGATTCAATTCCACAATCATGTTCACGGTGAAGCGATGCGTGTGGTTGAGGCAAATGATGACTTAATGGTGTTTGTTCGTGGAGACAAAGGCATTGTAGTGATCAATAAGTCTAAGCGAAGCAAAACGGCATCGCTCTCTTGGGCTGGACCTGTAACTGACTTGCTGTCAGGCAAAGTGATTGATTGCATTGATAGCAAAGTAACGATCAAGGTTGAATCCAATCAATGCATGATGCTGACAACCAATGACCCCGAGCCTGTGAACAGTTAATCGGCCCACTTTGAGAAGAGATTAAAAGAAAGGCCCGCCTACTCGTGTGAGTTAGCGGGCCTTTTTGATTTGAAGCTAAGAATCTAGCTGCTCAAAGCTAAAGGTGACTAAACCGTGAACTTGTTCAGCAGTTCGTCTTGTTGGCGAACGTTGTCGGTTTGCACTTGCATCGCCGCATTTGCTTCTTGAGCTGCAGTAGACACTTGTGTTGAAAGGTCTTTGATCTTAACAGTGTTGTTGTTGATCTCTTCCGCCACTAAGCTCTGCTCTTCTGCCGCTGATGCAATCTGAATGTTCATATCAGAAATGCGTTGAATGGCGTCACGGATACGGTCTAGTGAAGAGTTAGCTTGTTGAGCTCGTTCAACGGCGTCAGTAGCTGTGTCTTTACTTTGGTTCATCGCATTCGATACTGAGCTTGCACCGGTTTGAAGTTGTTCAATCATGTTGCGGATTTCAGTTGTCGATTCCTGAGTACGCTGCGCCAGAGTACGAACTTCATCTGCTACGACAGCAAAACCACGACCAGATTCACCCGCACGTGCTGCCTCGATCGCTGCGTTTAGTGCTAACAGGTTGGTTTGGTCCGCGATATCGTTAATTACCTTAAGAATCGTTTCGATATTCGCTGTTGCTGACTCTAGAACTTGTACTTCAGCAACGGCTTGGTCGATACGCTCAGATAGGTTATCAATCGCTTGTGTAGTTTCACTCACGACCGATGTGCCGTCTAATGTAGCCTCGTCCGCTTCACGAGCCGCAGCTGCTGCACCTTGAGCATTATTTGCTACTTCGGTTGCGGTTACTGCCATTTCGTTCATTGCGGTCGCAAGCTGCTCTAGCTCTTGCAGTTGCGTGTTCATAGCGCTTGCTGACTCACCCGCACCTCTTACTGTGATTTCAGTACCACGTTTAATCTCCACACCAATCGCCTTCGATTGAATGATTTGATTTTGTAGGTTTTCAGTAAAGGTATTGAAGCCTTTTGCTAAGTCAGAGAACTCTTTGTCTGTGTTGGTATCTAGACGCTTAGTCAGGTCACCTTGACCACTCGCTACGTCTTGAATCGCTTGGTTAAGTGCATCCAGTGGACGCATTAGAACACGAATCAGAACCGTTAGTGCAACGATACTAAGAATCACAGCGATCAAAGAGTAGATCATTGAGCTATTTTTCAAGTCTTCGACTGTTTGGTACGCGATCTCTTCATCAAGGATGGCACCAATGTACCAATCTTCACTTGGGATATGAGTGAAGTTAACTAGGAACATCTTACCGTCGACTTCGATCTCTTGAGAGCCCTCACGAATGGTTGCTTGTGGCATGTAGCTTGAAAGCATTTCACCGTTGTTTTTCGCGTTCGGGTGAGCGATCGTTGTACCATCAGCAGTCACAAGGAATAGGTAGCCTGCATCAAATAGGTTTACTTGGTTTACCAATGTTGCCAGGTTAGTTAATTCCAAATCGTAGAACATACCTGCTGTGAAGCGGCCGTTGTCTTTAACTGGAGTACCAACTGAGATGATCACCTTCTTGCTTGATGCGTCCACATAAGGAGCGGTGACGACTAAACTGTTTTTGGATTTAGCATCAATATACCAAGGGCGAATTCGAGGGTCGTAATCTGGACCTGCTTCCCAACCGTCATCATTCTCGATAACGAAACCGTTTGCTTCATAACCAAAACCAACGGCTAGGAAACTGTTTTTAAGCTTTGGCTTTTCAAGAATGGATTTAACGTAGGTACGATCTTGAGGATTAATTTCGATGACTTCAGTCGTCGATTGTGCCAATGCTTTTTTAGCGTTCATTTCTGATACCACGGTGTTCTTAACACCAGATACCATCTCTTCTAGGCTCGCATTTACGTTGTTCTGTACAGCACTTCTCACAGTGTAAAGTTGTTGTATTGAAAGCAATGATACTGTCACTAGCAGCAAGGCTGATGATGCAGCAACCACCTTATGGCTAAATTTCATTGAATTTTCCCCTTCTCACAGGCTTTGCGAAGACTAAAGTTAATTGTGTTTTTGTATTTATATATATCGACAGGATTGAAATTTACTTGAATGTAAATTCACAAAATAGACTACAAAAATACAACAATCTAAACAATACAAAATTCACTAAATCACATATTTGTTACTTTTAGTAATTGCTTCAATGAGTTGAGTAAATAGAAGTTTCGGACTTTAAGGTGAAATTAAAAATGTATTAATTTTACTTTTATGCGCTTTGTTTTCTATATAGAGGAGGGAGCTTAGAGAAAAGATATGAAATTAACTGATATGCCTATTAATTGTGAATCTGAATATAAGGTGACCTAGTGTCCATATTTTGTGCAAATAAAAAGCCCCACAAAGTGGGGCTTTATAAATTAACCGGCTTACTTAATTATATAAGCAGCATCTAAATTAGAATATTAGATGAGCAACGCCTGCAATAACAGGAAGTGTAATTAATGTACGCAGAATAAAGATAATAAATAGTTCTGCGATATTTACAGGGATCTTACTACCTAGAAGTAGAGCACCTACTTCAGACATGTAAATCAACTGAGTTACCGACATTGCTGCAATCACAAAGCGAGTCATTTCGTTATCAATAGACGCTGCAAGGATCGCTGGGATGAACATGTCTGCAAAACCAACCACGATGGTTTCTGATGCCGCAACCGCTTCAGGAACGCCCAATAGCTCAAGGAACGGAATGAAAGGTTGACCTAGGAATGAGAACACAGAAGTGTACTCTGCAATGACCAACGCCATTGTACCAAGACCCATAACTACAGGTAGTACACCAAATACCATGTCCACCGCGTTACGAACACCTTCGCCAAATACAGACTTAACTGATTTGACTTGTGATGCTTTGTTTACTGCTAGCTCAAGGCCCCAAGAGAACGTTGAGTGACCAGCAGGGATTGCATCTGCATCTTTCTCTGGCTTGCTGCCATCAATGAAAGTGTCTTTTTTCATGCTCAAAGGTGGCAGGCGAGGAATGATTACCGCTGCAACAATACCCGCTAGACAGATTGCTGCGTAGAAAGGTAAGAACAGGTGCTCTAGCTCTACTTGAGCAATAACCACAAGGCTAAACGTGATAGATACAGCTGAGAAAGTGGTACCCACAACTGCAGCTTCACGCTGAGTGTAGAATTTCTTCTCGTACTGTTTGCTTGTCAGTAGGATACCAACGCTGCCATCACCCAACCAAGAAGCCATACAGTCGATAGCACTACGACCAGGTAGGTTGAAGATAGGGCGCATAACTTTACTTAATAGCGTGCCAAACAGTTCTAACAAACCAAAGTTAAGTAGAAGAGGCAGTAACAGACCAGCAAAAATGAACACAGAGAATAGTGTTGGAAGCAGACCTTCTAGAACTAAACCGCCGGTGTTCTCTTCCCAGATAAACTCAGGGCCAACTTGGAAGAACGCCATGAATGCAGCGGCACCACCAATTAGACGAACTGCCAACCACAATGGAGAAGGATTGAAAAGGCCGTTTAAAAATGAATTCGATGTAATGAATGTAGGCTTGAAAATGGTGCTTAAAACTGAAGCTACAGACATGAAAGCGACGATCGCAGTGATGATAGAGACTAGATATTCACCGAAAACCGCTTGAATTGACTTGGCTAGGATAGCAACAGGGATGGTGAGATCGCCTTGGTAGCTAATTGGAGCCATGAAAAGGAATAAACCAATCAATGATGGGATTAGGAAAACCCAGAAACTGCCTTTAGATTTCTCTGGTTGAGCAGTATTCGTGTTGTTAGACATGTTATTGTTCTCGAATTTCTACACGTAAAAAAGCCATTTCCTTGGCATTTTTATTCACTAAACGTCCGTGTTTTCTTATTGGATGCAAGATTACCCAGTATTAATATCGCTTGCAATACTATTCATCAAATATCGCTAAATATTCATGCGAGTTATTCTGCTATGTATTAAGAGTTTAGAATAAAGTGTTGCGAATGTTACGTAATTTGAGGATATATTACCAGTTTTTTATAAATTGGCTGGAGTGTCTGTTCGATACGTCAAATAGAGCCAGTAGCTAAACGCAATAATAAAGGCGAAAGAGGCAGGGAAAGCGAGAGCCAAAATCTCAAAACGTTGGAACAAGCATGCGCCCGTTAAGCCACCAAATAGGAAGCCTACGACAATGAACATGAGCAACTTTGCTTTTCTGCGATCAAAGGGAGTACCTTTTAGGCGTGCACCAATCATGATTCCTAGATCCGTGATGATGCCACTCATGTGAGTGGTACGGATAATGGCGCCGCTGTAGGTGGTGATCATTGCGTTCTGCAAGCCACAAGCTGCCGAAGCAAAATATTGACCTGAGGTGTAACCTTGTAGAAGTGCCCAAAGTGCTAGGAACAGTAACCCACCTTCTATACAAAGAGCTACGCCGTATCGGCGCCCTAGCTTCAGTGCTTGGTTTTCGATGAAAAAACCACTAAAAGCCGCGCCCAACATAAAGCTCATGATAACGAGTAATAGGTGCAAAGAAGCAGAGGTAGGCGTAAGTAAGCTACTCCCTAGCAAAGAGACAGTGCCTGAAATGTGTGAGATCGCCTGGTGCTGGAAACCAAGTAGACCAATAGCATTTACGCTGCCAGCAAGGCCTGCTAACAGGAGAGCGCCGTATTCAACCCAGCGAGGTAGCTTAGAAATCATGTGGTTCACCCTGGGTTAAAAAGAGGGGCAGATTATAACGCTAGCAAAAAGTTTCGCTAGCGTTGTAGAGCATCGATAATTGATCTTAGGCAACAGTATTGCAGTTTGTTTTCCGACAAACATTGTCACAATACTTGGGGGGGATCGAGGACACTAATTATAGTGACTCATTTGATGGTCAAATTTGACCCAACCATGTTTGCGCTCTTCGTAGACTGAAAAACTCGGAAGCGGGAAATCTTGTTCTTTAAACAACCCAAGCGGGATGATGTAAAAATCCGAGGCTGCGACGGATTGTAGCAGCATGGTGGTGCCACACTTTGGGCAGAATTGATAAGTGACTTCATTGCCTGTATCGCTAATGCGCGAAAATGAGGTTACCTCTCCACTCAGAGAAATTTGTTCCGTTAGGAATCGAGCTTGTACACCAAACACACTGCCGGTGCGTTTTTGGCATTCATAGCAATGGCAGACAGAGGTTCGTTGAGGCTCCCCTCTACACACGAGATTGACTGCACCGCAGCGACATTCGCAACTTCTGATATTTTTATCTTTACTATGATTGATATCCATCCGTGCTCCAGTTCTGATTAGCCCTGTATTGATAATTATACTAAAGCCCTTTATGGTCTGCACAACAGGATGAAAACAAAAGAATAAAATGGCTCATGAAAAAGAAAATCTTACCGATTCCCCTGATTTTACTCATTCCCATTGTGATGTTGGTGGTTGTCATCGCAGCGGGGGTTTACCGCTTCAGCTTAAGTGATGAAGAAATCTTGGCGAAGTTCCCTTCTTCTCAGGTCAGTTACGACTCGGTTGTGGAAACTGTGTTTGACTTGAAGACAACTAACCCATGGACAATCAAAGTACCTGAAACGAATGCTTACGCTTTTATTAATGAAGTAGATGAGCCGCAATCGCTGGCTTCTGGACGTTACGATTCAGGCGTGGAGCGCGGAGTGGTAACCGTTGATACTCAAAAGCTGTTCGCTGTCAAATTGGGAGAAACTCACTTTTATGTCGCGCCAATGTCGGTGTCTAACCAAGGTAGCGGTGTCTTTTATTATCTAGGCTTGTTCAAGCATGACCAACAGCGCAGCCGTGTGGTGCTGGTGGATCAACTCTTCCTCGGCGATCGTGTTCAGATCCAAACCTTAGAGGTCGCTAAACAGGAGGGCACTCAATCAAAAGACAAACAAAGTGGGGAAGGTTTTATCGGCTTTACTCAGCATTCTGCGGAACAATCATTTGCAGAAGCACCTTCTGAAAAGGTGTTAATGAGCTTTTCTTTTGATACGCAATCAATTGGTAAGCAATAACGTTTTTGTTAGTGTAAGGATCTGTTGTTTATGTGAGCCAAATTACATATTATCTTACGTAGATGAATGAAATTTAGACACTCGTAGCCTTGTGTCTGCTTACTTTACAAATGGAGCTTGCTAATGATTAATAAACGTTTTTTTAAAACGAAAGATGAAGTTGAAGTGACTTTTGAGCTAGAAGCTCAAGAAGCGAATTCTGTGTCTATCGTTGCTGATTTCCTTGATTGGAAAGCGACGCCAATGAAAAAGTTGGCAAAAGGGAAAGTATATAAGTTTAAAACTCGCCTGCCTAAAGATGGTGAGTTTCAATTCCGTTACCTTGTTGACGATCAGCAATGGGTAAACGATGCTAATGCCGATCGTTACATCCCTAATGAGTTTGGTGAAGATAACTGCTTGGTATCAACGGTAAGCGCTTAATCGCTGCCCCAGAAACTAAGCACTTTTTTCCAAACGTGAGTTGGTTGAGTTACTCCAAGCCCACTCCGAGGCTTGATGAAATTACTCACTAATTCGCTTCGGTTATTAATTAATCGAAACGGAATGACGTAAATCAATATAAAGCAGAGACTAGCCGTTTCTGCTTTTTTATTTTCAAATTTAGCGGTTAATTTTATTCGATGGAGTGCCTTGTTTCAGCCTCGGCAACTCAATGACTTAGCGATATCCAGTAAGATTCGCGTCATATTATGACAATGCGTTGATGATTTATGCGTTTGAAAAGCATATCCTATACCTTTATGTCGTAGAAAGACCTGTTTACTGTGTATTCAAAAATATTTTCCTCTCCGTTTGCTGAGCTTTCACCTGTAAAAAAAGTAGCGATTTTAGGACTGCCACTTGTTGCCGCACTCGGCGTTGCTCTGCAATCGTCTCAATCGAATCTGACGAAAACGATCGATTTGAACTTACCTGACTCAACCGTGATTGAGTCTATTTTGTCACCTTCTTCTGTCGTGGTTATTGAACCGCCAACGTTTGAGTATCAAATTCAATCGGGTGACAATCTAAGTAGCATCTTCACTCAACTTGGTTTCTCTTATAAATCGATGATGAGTGTGATGGAAACCGACTTAAACTTCCTTGCACTTGATACGCTCCGCCCTGGTAACACGCTCCGTTTTTGGCGTGATGAGGCGACAGGTGATCTATCCAAAATGGAACTTCAATTCAGCGTTGCTGACAAGGTGGTTTACCGACTGCTTGAAGACGGCTCTTATGAGTTCGAAGATATCTCTATTCCAGGTGAGTGGAGACAAAAACCTTTAGTGGGTGACATTCAAGGCAGTTTCTCTGTATCAGCAAATAAACTGGGTCTAAATGGCCTTGAGATCGACCACGTTGTTACCTTGTTAAAGGACAAGTTGAACTTTAGCCGCGACCTACGTGCTGGCGATAAGTTTGAAGTGCTGCAGAAAGCACAGTTTGTCGATGGTGTTGCTACTGGTAAGCGCGAAATTGAAGCGATTAAGATCATCAACAAGAACCGCGTTGTTTCTGCGTACTTACATACTGATGGGCAGTACTACGATGCAAACGGTGATAGCTTGCAACGTGCTTTCCAACGTTATCCGGTAAGCAGCAGCTGGCGTCAAAGCTCTCAATTCAACCCTAAGCGTTTGCACCCAGTGACAGGTCGAGTTTCACCGCACAACGGTACTGACTTCGCAACGCCGATTGGTACGCCAGTTCAGGCAACGGGTGACGGCAAAGTTATCATGACGCGTAAACACCCTTATGCGGGTAACTACGTAGTGATTCAACACGGTAGTACGTATAAAACGCGTTACCTCCACTTAAGCAAGATTTTGGTTCGTAAAGGACAAACGGTTTCTCGTGGCCAACGTATTGGATTATCAGGGAAAACGGGTCGAGTTACTGGGGCACACCTTCATTACGAATTGATTGAACGTGGTCGTCCTGTCGATGCGATGAAAGCGAATATTCCAATGGCAGACTCTGTGCCGAAAAAGGAAAAATCAACGTTTATCGCGGCGAGAGACGAAGCGGATGCCTTGCTACAGCAAGAACTAGAAGTGCAATCAAACAAGAGTTAATGATTGACCTCTAGTCGCCATTAATAAGATCTTTAAGATCACACTAATGAAATAGCCGCGATATTGAGCCTAATTTTGAATTATAAGGCTATGTATCGCGGCTTTTTTCTACGTTAGTTATGCTCAAGCGAGAGGCTCAGAGTGTGTCACGTAGCTGACAATCGCTTCTGGTCTCATTGGTGGAGAGTAGAGATATCCTTGGATCTTGTCGCATCCCATTGCGTGTAACTTTTCTAACTGTTCACGTTTCTCAACGCCTTCAGCCACTAGTGACACATCGAGTCTATGTGCCAGTTGGACAATCAACCAAACGACGCTCTCTGAGGTGGAGTTGGTTAGCAAGTTGCGAATGAACGTAGCATCAATTTTAATGCAGTCGATCGGATAGCTGTGAATGTAGTTCAGGCTGGAGTAGCCAGTACCGAAATCGTCCAAGGCGATAGTAAAACCCTGCTCTCTGAGGTAGTTAAGTGCGGCTTTTGTTTCTTGGGTCGGTGATAGCAGCACGGTCTCGGTTAGCTCGATAACAAACTCGTTTGCTGTAAAGTGATGTTGCTCAATGGTCCGAGTAAGGTAAGAGATATAACGCTTAGAGTCGGTAAGCTCGTGTGCAGAGCAGTTTATCCCGAGCTTGATTTTATAGCCTAGCCCTTGCTCCAACGTTTTCTTTGCACGGCACACTAACTCGATGATGCGCTCACCCAGTTCAACAATCAATCCAGACTCTTCTGCGACTTGAATAAACTCCACTGGAGAGATATCGCCATGTTGAGCGGTTTTCCAGCGTGTCAGCACCTCAAAGTATTCCCAACGTTTTTCCCCCTGGCCAACGATAGGCTGGGCAACCACGTACATGCAATTACCATCTGGCGTTAGGTTATTGGAAATAGGGTTTTCAAGTTCACTTCGCAGTGCGGCAATGAGCTCTGCCTTTCTCTGGTAGCGAAATCTTAGATGGGTGTCATAACATTGAATGTGGGTATCAGGGCTTTGTTTACACTCTTTTAATGCCAAGCTGGTGTTGAAGATGATCTGCTCGACATCCTTGTTGTCTCCTTCTGAGCGAGCAATACCAATACTGACCTCAAAATCGATCTTGATGTCGACGCTTGAGTAGCCCTGTTTGATCTTCGCTAGTATTTGCTCACAAATGGCGATTGGGTCTGAGTGGTAGGTGATGAAAGCAAACTCGTTGCCTGCGGTACGGAATGTCAGGTTGTTTTCGGGTAAGGTGCGGCGTAACGTTTCAGCAACGAACTGCAGCACTTTGTCACCAATATAGTTACCGTGCTGGTCGTTGATCGCTTTAAAGCTATTGATATCGAGTAAGGCAACGGAGAAGGGAGTTACGCTTTGCTGAGTGATTGACTCTAGGGTATCTGACAAGCAGCTACGGTTGAGTAAGCCTGTTAAGCTGTCGTGCGAGACTTCATAGCTAAGTTGATTCACCAGTTGCTCAGAACGGTCGTTGAACCACATCTCCCTTAGTGTATGGATAATGATATCGGCGAATAGCTGATGATGTTTGATGACCTCTTGTTGCTGAGTTGGGCTAAGCGGTGACGTGAAAGTTGAAAACAGTACGCCCATCACTTCACCACTCTGAGTGCGAGTTGGGATCGCGATAGAGTTCTGTGAAGTGATCTCTTGTCGAAAGGCCGATGTCGGTAGAGATTGAACAACATATTGAGCAAACGAGCAATCCGGGTGTTTTTGATTAACCGCCTGCTGGTAGATATGCCCATGACGAGCGTTTATCTTATCGTGTAAAACATGATCAGAGTGCGCGATAACGAGAGGAACAATTTGGTCTGGAAAGTACTTCTTCTCAATGATGCTGGTGTACTGCGTATCAAAGGTTTGATGTAAGGTGAGCACAGCAGACTCAAGAAGGTCGACACCTTCCAACTTCAATAAGCGACCGATGCGCTCTGTGTTTATTATGCCGTTCTGTGTATGTTGAGTCATAGTCACCATCGATAGTTAACCAGAATCACCGCGTACAATTGTGATATGCGTCTTGTTTATTATTGTCCTCGCTGCATATTTTTTCAAATTTATTTGTGACTAGTTTCACAAAATCTGAGTGCTACGTTCTTTGTCTAGCCTATCTTTGAGGTGATCCAGAAACAGTTTGGTTCGTGTATGCGAGTAATCAAGCTTAGGGTAGTAAGCGTAAACCATCACCTCATCAGCGGTGATATTTGGCAATACTGGAACTAATGTCCCTTGTTTTAGATCTTCTTTGATCATGGCTTTGATGGTCAATAACACGCCCATGCCTCGCTTGGCCGCGTGAAATAGAGCCTCAGGGTTGGTTGTCGCAAAGTTTCCATTCAATGTTATTCGTTGTCCTTTCGTTAACGTAACCTCACGAGTAGGGCGTTCCCCCCAAATCAACGAATTGTGTTGCTCTAAATCTTGCTCACAGCTTGGGTAGCCATGTTTCGCCAAGTAGCTTGGAGCAGCATAGAATCCCGCTTTGTGCTCAAACAAAGGTGTTTTTTTAAAGCTTAACGAGTTGAGTTGTTCAAGTTCGCGACTTATCACCAGATCTAGGCCAAGTTCAGGCAGTTGCCCTGACGTGGTAGTAATCAGCTGTACTTTTATGTCTGGATACTTTTCTAAGAAATCGTCCATGTGTTGGACCAGAAATTTAGACCCAACAGCGATGGTTGCGCCAATTTTTAATAGGCCTGCGGGGGTCTGGTTAACCGAGCGGGTCTCATCAATGATCGACTGCCAGTTATCGAGCTGATCTTTGGCTCGTTGGTAAAAGAGAGCGCCTGCTTCGGTTTGGCTAATCGAGCGAGTCGTACGCTTGAGTAGTTGAGTCCCGATACGCTCTTCAAGCCAGTTCACCCTTTTACTGATCGCCGAGCTGGTGGTATTAAGCTTACGGGCTGCACCATTAAAACTTCCTTCTTCCACCACTTTTACATAACTTTTTACGTTAAGTATCCAATCCATATTATTTCCTGTTGGGACTTAATCAAATTCCAATTTGGTTAATTATCAATTGCTGGCTCTGAATGTAAACTCATCTTTGAACAAATAACAAACGAAAAGGAAATTTTTTGAGCCAATCGACCTTTAAAAAAACACCATTACTGTTGGCAATGATGATCATTGCTACTGGGCAAGTGGGTGTCAGTATTTACCTGCCATCACTGCCGCTGATTGCTGCTGACTTAAGTGTCACTCAAGTTGATGTACAGCTACTCGTCACATTATTTTTAGTGGGCTTTGGCTTATCTCAACTATTTTACGGACCGATGTCAGATGCAGTTGGACGAAGACCTATCTTCTTGTTAGGTCAGGGTGTTTATTTGATTGGTACTGTCGTTTGTGTCGTCTTTTCTGACAACATGACAGCGTTAGAAGTTGGTCGCTTATTACAAGGTTTAGGGGCGGGTAGTGCTTCGGTGCTCGGGCGCAGTGTGCTTCGCGATAGTTATGATGGCGCACAGCTTACTAAGGCCTTGTCTTACATTTCAATTACCGCTTCGATCATGCCAATCATAGCGCCTGTATTTGGTGGCTGGATTTCATTCCACCTTGGTTGGGAAGCGGTGTTCCTGTTTGTTTTACTCTATTTACTCGCGATATTCACTCTGGGCTATTTTGTTCTTCACGAGACGCTCCCTTATAGCAAGAGTCGTTTCCAAGTAAGCCAAGTCGTCAAGAATTACGGAAGCTTAATAACGAATCGACAAGTGTTGAGTAGTGCCAGTTACAACTGGATGAGCTACATGGCAAGTTTGGTGTCGTTGTCTTTGTTCCCATTCTTAATGCAGGAGCAATTGGGGCTAACAGCTGCGGAATATGGGTCATTAATGATTGTGCCTTCGGCGGGCTTGCTGATTGGCAGTGTGGCATTGAATGTTCTGAATCGTCGTTTTAGTACGCCTCAATTGATGAGCTTTGCAATCTTGATCATTTTAGCGTCTGGAGTTTGGTTGCTGACACATGAATTAACCATCTTTAACTTGGTATGGGCGTTTACTTGGCTGACCATTGCCCAGGGGATCTCATTCCCTCTCTCTATTAGTATGTTGTTGGAACCACATAAGAAACAAGCGGGTGCTGTCTCTGCATTATCTGGCTCGATTCAAATGTGTTTAGCAGGTTTATTGGGCGGTTATTTGGTAGAGAGTTGGGTGACGAATCATCTGCAGCTCGGTGTATTCTACTTAGTGATTGGTGCGGCTATGGGCTCGGTGCTGTGGTCTTCAACACGAATGAAAAAGAAGCTTGGCGATACTGAAGTCGAATATGGTTAGCTTCCTGTGCTGATGTTTGTGTACGCGGCCTTTAATACGTTGTATTTGGATAGATGGTTTTCTACAATACCGGCGTCCATTTAATAGGTAATAAAACATGCAGCAAAATGAATTTGAAGTACTGGTAAAAGCTATCTGTGCACTAGATGGCCTACCACAGGCACTTGAGCTATTGAAATCCAATGAAGATACTGAAGTCGCTGAGGCTGCCGCATCACTGACTGGTCAATTTGCGCTAGCTGAAGTTGAAGGTGAAAAGCGTATTTACCACGTGACACTTCAAGAAAACGAACAGGGTGAAGAGCAAGAGTACATCGAGCATGTGATGAATGAAGGCGATGACTTGATCAAATTTGCCGCTTGGTTCTTTGAAACAATGTTCGAACTAAAGCAAAAAGAGACTTACCAGATTGCTGGTAAAACTTACCGTCAGCCAAAGCGTAGCTAAGCGTTCGTTGCCGCTAACAGCTATATTTTGACACGGCTGTTGTTAAGTAAAACATTCATAAAGAGCAGCTCACTTGAGCTGCTTTTTTTGTGAATATCTCAAGCCGTTCTTACGCATAAAAGGTGCGTTGCAATAAAAACAGACAACTTGCAATAAAGTGTGATTTAGATCTTGTTTTTGGGCGTTTTCAGTGTAGAATCCGCGCACAAGAAAGTTGATTATGTGCGGAGATAAGCATGAACTACGAACTAGGCCACGCATACCTTGGTCAAATGGCAGCAAAAAACATGATGCACGAAGCAATGTACGGTAAATCAAAGCCGAAAAAAGCATCATTCATCAAGCGAATGATGAAGAAAATGGCTAAGTAACCATTTTCCAAAACGGAATTTTAAAAGGCCTTAAACTCTTTGAAGTTTAAGGCCTTTTTCGTATGCGCGATAGGTGATGTTATCGCTTTGTTCTATTGTGGATGGACACAAAAAACATTAATCGGTGACTCAAATTTTCTAAGAAAGATTAGCCTGTTGATTGGTTAGATAAATCGACGACGTTATTTGGAATGCTGTCTAGACCGTTTTCTTTCATCCAAGCTTCCAAGTTATCGGCCCCGCCGATGTACTTACCATCAAGCCAGATCTGAGGCACGGTCACTGGTGTTTTTTGACCGATATGGGCTTTCACCTCAGGGATCATTCGATATAGAGCTGCACTGTTTTTAACCACATCATGGTAGGTATACTCGACACCCGCTTCATCCAACATTTTCTTTGCTTTTACGCAGTATGGGCAGGTTGCTTTGCCGTAAACAATATTGCCTTTTAGGCTATCTCGTTTCGTCCACTTTTGGATTACCGATTGTACGAGTACGCCGCGGTTTAGGGCTTCGCCTTGGCTGACTACCTTACCTTCCACAACTAAGATAGGAGCGTGCCAAGCCCCAAGTCTTAAAGGCTCCCACCAGTGAGACAACCAATCTTTCACTTCTAGTTCGACATAGACACCTGCCAGCTCATTCTCAAAGGTGTCCTTTAGAATGTCTTTGGTAAGGGTACATTCTCCACATGGGATGTTTACTTTAAATGGACCCCAGCTGCCTGCCCAACGGTACAGTGTAATCTTGATTGGTTTCTTCATGGTTACGACCTCGCTTCAAATTCTCTTATCAATATAGAACGGACAGCAGAACTATTTATTTCAAACCTTCTAAATTTTCTTCGTTTTAGCTGGTTTTTTTGTTTCCCAGTGAGTGATGAAGGCGACAGAGGCAATAATGATTGCCGCGCCTAGCCATAGACGACCTGGCGGTACCCAACTGAATACCAGCCATCCAGCTAGCACATTTAGAGGTAATTTTGCATGGTCAAACGGTTGGACAAAGGATGCATCAGCCACTGAGTAGGCTTTGACAATGGCCCATTGTGCGAGGGCGGTTAACACACCAATTACAGCCAGAATACCCCATATGGTACTGCCACTTGGTGTTTGCCAGTCTGGCACGGCCAACATGATGTTGAACGGTGTAATCAACAGCAGTAGATAAACCACCATGGTTGATGGGCTATCTTGCGATGACAGTTTCTTCACCATCAGCGAGTAGCAGGCCCAGAAGAATGCAGCGCCGACAGGCAATAAGGTTGCCCAGCTAAAGTCTTCGGCCCATGGCTCTAGAATGATCATCGCACCAATGAAGCCCGCTAATGTTGCTCCCCAGCGTGCAGCACCAACTTTTTCTTTTAAGAACAGTCCCGAGCCTATCGTCGCAAACAACGGAGAGGTCATCAGCAGAGCGATACCTTGCCAAATCGGCACAGGGTAAGCGAGCGCCCATATCCAAAGCTGGATACCAATAACCGACAAAAAGACACGAAACACGTGCAGTTTGAGGTTGTCGGTTTGGAGTGCACGGCGAATGCCTAGTGTTTTCAAGTAAGGAAGAATGGCTAATAAAGCGATGGCGTATTGAATGACGGCAACGGTAGTAGAAGTCAGTCCGAAATGAATGCTAGCAATTTGAGTCAGGCTGTTAATTACGGCAAAGGCTAAGCCTGCGGTAAGCATCCAGCTAGCGCCTTGGATCGGATGGTGTTGTGACATGATGTTTCTAATTATTTGATGTGGTTTGCCTATGATACGGATTTAGCACCACTTAACCAGAAAAAGCATCGATGAAGTTGGTCAGAATATTCGAATATGAAAAAAGGTTGAGCAAATGCCCAACCTTTCTAGTGTCTACCTAAAGTAAATTTAGATTAGAAGTCGTAGCGAACACCTAGGCGGAGCGTATCTTCACCTTCAGTTGTTAGTCCTGTAGTTACGTCTTTCACTTCATCTAAGCCATTGATGTAGTAAGAAAGGTATGTACGGAAGTTGCTGTTTAGTTTGTAGTAGCCAACAAGCTCGATGCCATCGACAGAGTCGGCTGTAGAACCGTTTGCCGCTTCATTTTCTTGGTATGTGTATACTGCTGCAGCAGAAACCTGCTTAGTGATTTTATATTGTGCTGCGAATTCCATTGCAGTGAATGACTCAGCGATAGGGCCAACGGCTTTATCGTTTAAGTCACCCGTTGAGTAAGTTGCTGCTAGGTAAAGGTTATCTAGTGAATATGCTAGACCTGCAAGGATTTGGTTTGCGCTTCCTTTACTTGCTCCTAGATCCTGACCAGAGTATGCAAGACCAAGGTCTAGACCGATTGGCAATGAATAAACACCAGAGATGCCGTAGCCATCAGAGTCTTTTTCACTGTTTGCTTGGTAAGTTGCTTCTAACTGAAGGGCATCAAAGCCACCGCGGTATGCAAATACGCTATCTTCTTTATCTGAAGCTGCATCGATTACTTGCTGAACACCTGAGAACTCAGTGATATCGGTAAAGTCAGATACGATGACTGAAGCCATGTCTTGGCGGCCTACTGAGACTGCTTGTCCATCGAAATCTACACCAGCGTACATGTAACGGTTATCAAACTCGCTATCACCAGTGCTTTGCTCTGCTTCGTAGAAACCGAATGCAGTAACCGTATCGGTAAGTTCTGTTTTACCGCCAAGGTTTAAACGGAAACGAGTCTTATCTTCCATTGTACCTTCAACTTCAGCACCACCAGAACCAATGAAGTCACCACGGAATTCCGCACGACCACCAATCTTAAGCTCAGTACCGTCAGAGCTGTAAACTGTTGCTGCTAGAGATGAACCTGAAACTAGTGCTGCTACCACTGCAGAAGCTAGAACTGCCTTTTTCATAATCACTTACCTTGTATTTTAAAATCCGTGAGCGAAGTGCTCTCCGTTTCGATATGAAGCTAATTTAGAGCAGCTAAATTAAGCTTTCATTTCTATAAAATTACATTTCAGTGAATAGGGAATTTTTTTAAGTGTTGATTTTATTGCATTTTTATTTCAATTGGTTAAGTAATTAGTGAATAGTTATCCAAATAGAGTAATTGGAGAGTAGTCACCAGGTGGGTCTCAATCTGAAAGATAAATTAGGGAAGTGGGAAGGGAGAGTAAGCGAGTAGCGTCACTTGGGCTGATTAACTGCTTGTACTGGTTACGATATCCTCTATGATGCAAAAACTGGCAACAGAATAGATTTTGTTCAAAAGCATGGAGAAGTTGGATGAGAACAGAGTACTTAGGTGATGTTTTACAAGGTAGGCAGGTTATTGGCTCTTTGAATGTTGAAGACTTGCCGATTGGAGAGCATCAGTTTTGGTTTCAAGTCACCAGCGATGGGTTAGGACAACCAAAAAATATGCCTGTCTCTGTTTTTAAAGGTAGCCAAGATGGACCTAAGTTGATGATCACCGCTGGTATCCACGGCGATGAGCTCAATGGTGTGTTAGCTGCACAGCAAATTATCCGAGACTTAGTGGGGAAAGAGCTGAAAGGAACCGTGACCGTTGTACCAACGGTGAATCTGTCAGGTTTACTAAACCATAGCCGAGACTTTATCTCTTCGGACCCGGGTTCTTGCCCTGCGAACCTCAATCGACTTTTCCCCGGAGACCCACATGGCTTAGCAGCCGAGCGCTTTGTTGCTTCTTTATGGGAACGCTTACTCAAGCACAATGCTACTTTTGCCGTCGACTTACATACCCAAACTCGTGGTGCGGTATACCCGCTATATGTATTCGCAGATTACAGAATTGATCAATGTTTAGAAATGGCAAGACTGATGCGACCCGACTGCGTGCTCAATGATCCCGGCGATCCAGGTATTCTTGAAACGGTTTGGAATCGAAGTGGAATCCCAAGTATTACAGTCGAAGTAGGGATGGGTAAATTCACCCAGCCGGATATGATTCAAAGAGCTGTAAACGGCGTTTTTAATATGCTGTCTTACTATGACATGTTTGAATCTGCTCAAGTATCTGACCTCGAAAATAAGCAATTACCTGGAATGGATTGGGTTGAAGGCAACAACGTGGTGTCGATTCGTGCTGATATTGGCGGATTTGTCCTTCCTCAAGTTGAACTTCTACAAAGTGTAGAAAAGGAAGACTTGTTGGCTGTTCAATATGATGCGTTTGGCAATGAGTGCCGCCGCTATCATGCTCCATCGGCGGGGCGCGTTCTCAGTTACAACGTGGATGCGTTGAGGGAGCCTGGTGCGCTTGTCTGTCGTTTATTGAGTTAAGTGCTATCGAGTTTCACCTTTAGGCACTTGCTCTATCACCTTTGAAACACTTAAAAAAAGACCGAGCTAAGCTCGGTCAAAGGACAGTTGTCTAGAGTTAACACGTCTTCGCACCCTCGACAGAACTGTTTTTAAGCTACCGAGATTAGATTAAAAAGCCATTGCGTAGTGGTGACACTTAGAGTGTTTTTCTATTGCAAAATGATGACCTTACAGTCATGACTTCAAACCGCGGTGAAAATACTGGCAAACAAAAAAGGTTCATCGCGGCTTTCCGGGGAAAGCCGCTTTTATCTTCAAGAAGAAGTAGTCTGTATCTCGATACCCATACCCCATTCGCTTGATTAACTTTATTTTGTTGTTTATCCCTTCCAATGTGCAGGTGTTGAGCGGATAACTTGCCGATCCAATAATACCGTGAAGATAAGGCCTCAGTTTTCGTGCGAACTCTTTCAATGGCTTAATTCCACTTTCTTGCACTTGTGCCCACCATACCTC
>NZ_JAKEUW010000074.1:0-20124 GCF_022398115.1 Vibrio sp. Isolate22
GATAGCCTCGGCTTCAAGACCGCAAAGGCATTTAGCCTCCTCAGAGTTAGGTTTAAGAGTCAGTGTAATAAGTGATGCTGTCTGGTGAGACTTTACTATTTTAAAGCCTTCCCAGAATGAAGATAGGAAAGTATGATTCGGCATGAAAACGGTAGTTTGTGTATGATTTTTGTTTGGCGACTAAACCATATCACTTACTACCGTTTTTGTTTTTAGTTCCCGCTAATCCGCGATGAACCAAAAAAAAGCCCACACTAGGTGGGCTTTTTTGCTTGTTCCGAAGAACGAATAATGGTGCGTCCGAGTGAACTCGAATCACCGACCCCCGCCATGTCAAGGCGGTACTCTAACCAACTGAGCTACGGACGCACAATGTTCTTAATCTTCTTTATGACGATTGTGACTAAATCAAAAGCCGCTACTTTGACAAAAAGTAATAGAAGGAATGGTGGGTCCGGGCGAACTCGAATCGCCGACCCCTACCATGTCAAGGTAGTACTCTAACCAACTGAGCTACGGACCCATTCCTTAAGAACGAGGAAGATATTAACGACTGATTTATTGTGGCGCAAGTGGAAATTGCACTTGAATCAACCTTTTGCTCTTATTCGCATCAATACGTTGATTTTTTAGACGTGAAACAGAAATAAACTTGAGTTAGGTCACACTGAACCTGCACCCTACTCTTTGTTACTCTTCTTCTACATCGAAAACAACGTTGTAGTTTTCGGTGTAAGTACAGTTCGGTTGACGGCTACACGTGAAGAAACGTCGTCCTTTGTAGTCACCTTGGTTAGCCAGCTTGATGATCATCGGGCTGCCGCATTTCTTACAGAATCGAACCTCTTTGTCAGGCTCGATCAGATCGATATGAGTCGCCAACAATCTCTTCAATCGGCTGACCTGGTAGCTGTGCTTAACGGAAGCACCAATAAGTGGTAAGCCAGCAGACTTACACACATGGATAAGCAGCTTCTCTCGGTCCACTTTGCCTTTATTTAGCTCTTTACCATTATCAAGTTCAATAATCACGCGTGGTTCCAGCGTTCTTGGGTCGCAAACCACAAAGTCAAAATAGCTACGAGAGATATTATTATTCGCAATAAACCAGTTCTTCTTAGTATTTGTTTTCGCAGGTGCCAACACATTCGACATGTTCACTTTGGCAAACACGACACCGTGAGTACCAACCGCCGTGGTCAATGCATTATAAAACGCAGCTTGTTGCATGTTGAGCAACGCACCTCTCTTTTGATATGCGTGGTCTTTGGTGTCGTCATGTTTGAATACGTACTTCTGAATGAAGTAAAAAAAGACAACAAGTACCACTACAACGATAAATATATTGGTCATTCGTAAAACACTGTTAAGGATTCAGGGAGATAGAGAATTTGTAGCGTAAGTAGAAAACAACAAACAGGCAAGAAAAAGAGAATCAGTTGTTAATGATAATCACGTGCTTTAGTAGGTATCAGTTAGCTAAGTGCTTGATTGTGAATTTTGGCACCTCGACACAGCTCTCTTATTTCAACATTCTTCAGCCATTTACGCATCATATTGATCTAGATCAATTCCCAGCATTTTGTGATAAATTAGCCTAAAAAACGTTAGCCAAATGTTAATAAGGAAATTGATATGGAACTCAAACAAGACCCAAGATGTTATACCGACGTATGTGTAGATGGTAAATGGTTCCACTATGACCACTGTGGCACTCAAGCCTATATGCTTAAAGGCGGCGCCTCTACAGTCATCGAGCTAGCAAAAGAGCCAACCACAGAGGGTGAGTTGGTTGAAATGCTGCAAGGTATAGCCAAATAACATAAACCAATTAAATAGCTAAACGCGCTAATACTCCCCACCTCTCTAACACATTTTAATATTAGCGAAAGTAAATCCATTCAAGCCATTCTATCTAACGAGGTCAGAATGGCTTTTCTTTAAGCTCATCGACTTGCTAGCAATGATTTTGTAAAAGCCAACAGCTTATACTAAACCCAACATCAAACTTAGCTATAAATATAAAATAAGTAGACAGAATGAAAACATAAATCTAAGTTTTACTTCATTAACCATCTCATCATATGGAGTAGCATTCCATATGAGAGTATGCTTTTACTTTATTTCTTTATATAGGCGCTCTTAAAGATGGCTAAGCGTAGTAAGGTCGATACCTGTCGCACTATTCAACTCATCCTCGATACCAGCTGTCATCAGTTATTGACGGTTGGCTACGAAAACATGTCTTACACCACGTTAAGCCAAGCAACCAAAATCTCAAGAACAGGAATCAGCCATCATTTCCCTAAGAAGACTGACTTTCTGATGGCATTAGAAGGACGATTCTTAAAGCTTTTAGTTGATCATCTGACGATTAATGAAGGAAGTGATGTGTTGGAACTGTCTTGGCAGAAAGCGCTTCAAAGCAATGAGTTCACAGCTATTCTTAGGCTGGTATTTCATCACTCAGTCATCCGTTATGAAGCGTGTCACTTCTCTCAACGTTTGATGAACAATCTTAGTGCAGTGATTACCTCCCAAGTAGGGATGCAAGCAGAGAGGCAAACCGAGCGTTTGCTAGGTATCAGTCTCGTTCATATTGCAAGACAGAAGGATCTGTAGCGCCTTCCCTTACAACGAGCTGGTTACGCAAACCACACAGTTGCGACCAGATTCTTTGGCTTGATAGAGAGCGTCATCGGCAACTTTAAGGTGCTTTTTGTAGGTATCACGATTGAGTTGCTCCTGTGCAATACACACCGAAGCACCAATCGAAGTACTGATGTCTAATGGTCCCGACGGCGTATCGATCGGGGTTTGTGCAATAGCCATGCGAATGATGTCTAACTGCTGCTGTGGGTCCAGAGAGCCAGAAAGTAACAACACAAACTCTTCTCCTCCCCAGCGAGCAACCACATCACTTGAGAACAGGTGTTGCTGTATGCGTCTCGCCACTTCCACCAACACTTGGTCACCAACGTCATGTCCATGAGTGTCATTCACTTGCTTGAAATAGTCTAAGTCCAAGATGGCTAAGCTAGTTCCAAATGAGTTACCGTTAAATGGCACGGAGCGCGTCAGAAGCTTTTCTAAATAGCGTCTGTTGTACAAACCTGTGAGTTCACACGTAGTAGATTGAGCTAGCAGCGCATCGTTCGATCTTTGGATTGTTCTCAGTCTAACCATCAACAGAATAGCACTGATGCCCACCATGATTACCAGCGCTACCACAATACGATTTCTCAATTGTTGTTTTTCTAGCAGTAGTTCATTAAGGTCTTTTTCGGTATTGAGTAATTCATTCTCTTGGGCCAGAGTCGCAGTTGCAAAATCTTGTTCTAACAAGAAAATGTCACTCTGTCGCTTATCAAAAAGCAGCGCTTTATTGCCATGGTAATACTGCTTGAAGTAATCCAATGCCGTTTCTAGATCGCCCTTAGATTCGTAGTATTCTCCGAGCGTTTTAAGTGCTAAAACTTTCCAGCTACGACTGCCGACTACCTCAAACATGGTAAAAGCACGCTTTAGGTCATCCAATATCACTTCGTCTTGGTTGAGACCTATGTTTGCCAAGGCTCGATTCAAATAACACTGACCGTTCTGCAGCGTGTATTTTTCAATACCGGATGAAGCAAGGCACTGATTAGCAACCGCAAGCGCTGCGTTAAAGTTTTCTTCCGCAAGTAGCACTTCACTGTACGCTCTTAGTACGAGTATTTTATATCGATTGCTCACTTTATCGCTGTTGAGCGCTTCTGCCTTTTCATAAGCAATACGACCATTGATTAAATCACCACTACTTAAGTAACTGAACGATTCGTTGATATAAAGGATGCCAATGGCTTCATCTTCAAATAGACCACTGTCAAAATAAAGCTTTTTGGCTTTTTCTAGAATGCCTAGTGCTTTCGGCCAATCTTCTAAGTAGATGTAGAGCAAAGCCATGTTCGACATGAGCTTACTGTTATAAATATGCTTTGGGTACTTCTTTCCTAGTTGTAGCCCCTTATGGAAGAAGTACTGCGCATCTTGAAGATCATTACGCACATTATTGATCGCACCTGCCGTATTGTACGCTTTCACCAACAGCTCATCGTAACGAATCGACTCTGCAATCCCGATAGCGGAACGAATCTGAATTTCAGACGCTGCAAGGTCGCCCTCTTTAAGATATTCAATTGCAGATTCAACCAATGACTGTGATTTCAACCACAACATACCTTCTTGTTCAGCAAGGTTGTTGATCTCGTCTAAATATCCCATCACGGCTTTAGTGTCTTGCTGATGTTGCGCCACGTTCGTCAATATCATCAGACGGTACGCTTTGTAGATGGCCAAGTCTCTTGTTGGATGCAGCCGAGGTAGTTGAGCCAGCGCTTTATCAGCGAATATGGGATCGCTTCGAGACAAATCGAGAATATGAATTAGCTTTTTTCCATATTCTGTTTTAGAAAGTTCTTTTTCCGGGGTGTAAACAGCGGGCTCGTTGACTTGAGAGTTAGTCAAATCCACATCATTGATTGGATACAGCAGAAAGAAGCCCAGAACAGCACTCATTGTAACAACAAGCAGGAATGACCCTAAAACATTGTTTTTATTCATTTATAAGTGCCATTATCAGTCGCATAGTTCTCTTACTATTCAGGCAGTGTTCTTACTTTCTGCATGGTTAATTTCGGTTTGCAGTATACCCGAGCAATATACAGATTAAAATGTTGTCAACTTATAGAACTGGATCTTGTTTTTCTCACAATTTGGAATATTCAGGCGGTTTTCTTGATTTAACTCAGGCAATCATCCTACAAAGAGGCGTTATAGTGATTTTCCTGTTCCTATAGCCGTGACTTCTAAGGAAAGAGCGGAAACATAATGAGAATTAACAATGACCCAAATTAATGAACAACGTCTAGTCGACCATTTCTGCGATCTTGTGAAAATCGATAGTGAATCTCGCAACGAAAAAGCAATTGCTGAAGCGCTGGCTGAGCAGTTAGGCGAACTAGGTTTTGACGTGCATAAACTAGCGGTTCCTGAAGAAGTATCGAATGGCTTCAACATCTACGCGCGTTTAGACGGCACACTACCAGGTAGCACAGTATTCAGCTGCCACATGGACACAGTAACACCGGGTATCGGCATTGAACCAATCATCGAAGACGGCATCATCCGCTCAAAAGGCAACACTATCCTAGGCGGCGATGACAAATCTGGCATTGCGGCTATCATGGAAGCCGTTCGCTGCATTAAAGCTGAAGGTCAAGCACACAAGACCATTGAAATTGCATTCACAGTGTTCGAAGAAGGCGGTCTATTCGGGTCTTTGAACTTCGATATGTCTTACATTCAATCAGAGCACGCTATCGTTCTAGATACAGGCGGCCCTATCGGCACTATCGTAAACGCGGCTCCAGGCCAACAAAAAATCGTTGCAACAATAAAAGGTCGCCCTGCTCACGCTGGTCTAGCACCAGAAGAAGGCATCAGCGCAATTCAAGTAGCGGCAGATGCTATCACCAAAATGAACCTACTTCGTATTGATGAAGAAACAACTGCGAACGTAGGTATTGTTGAAGGCGGTCAAGCGACTAACATCGTTATGCCAGAGCTTAAAGTGGTTGCGGAAGCTCGCTCACTAAATGGCGATAAGCTAACAGCGCAAGTTGAACATATGATTTCAACGTTTGAAGAGAGCGCAAAGCAGTTCGGTGCTGAAGTCGAAATCGAATCAACTCGTGCTTACGATGCATTCGTCATTGCAGACGATCACCCGCACATTCTTTCTATCAAATCGGCGTTCGAAAAGCTTGGCGTGACTGCAAACACCAAACGCACTGGCGGCGGTAGCGATGCAAACAACTTCAATGCGAAAGGTTTAACTACGGTTAACCTATCTACGGGTATGGCGAAAGTTCACACTACGGAAGAGTACATCGCAGTGAAAGACATGGTTGCTATCACTGAGTTTGTTGTCGCTTACGTAACACAATAATCTTACTTCTAAGCTAGATGACGAACATCGTCTAGCTAATGTCAAAAAGCCGAGCCCATATAGGACTCGGCTTTTTTGTTTAGATTTATCTAGATAATTCGAGACTGGAACCCTCTACGCTTCCAAAATTGGCCTTCGTCTTTTGCTACTAAGTCGAATGTCTTATCTGCGATGATGTTACCTTTGAGTTCGACCGTCATGCGCCATTTACCAATCTTGTTTGAGACTGGTGCCCAAATGGTGTCGCCTAGGTAGAAATCCCAATCATTATTGCCAACGTACTCTTCGCCATCAAACGGCTCAAGCACTTCGCCTTTGTCGGTCGTGATATGTGGGTGGTAAATGCAGTAACGGATTTTTTCGCCTTTGGCTTTTTTAATATTCAAGATATAGCCAAACTCCACGTCGATTTCAGCGTCAACGGTAGTGGTGAACTCTTGGATTTTAGGTAGGTCTTTAGACTTAGAATCCCACGTGGAGTAAATACCGTAAGAAGTCATCTCTACGACAACAGAACGTTTTGCCATTTCAATCGTTACCTTGGAATTGCTTTGTTAGTTTAATATGAGGGTTCGCCCACTCTATAGAGCAGCACGAATGTTGAGCTACTCTTGCCAATCTCTCGCCATGCGCTTGATCACTGATGGTTCAATGTCGTGAATAGTTCCGTAGTTTTCTCGGCAAACTTCAATCACTAAATCCGCCTTGTATTTAAGTGCAAGCTGACGATAAGCCTTCATTTCCCAGTATTTGATGAAGGTGTTCGATACGACGACGTCCTTCCCTTGCTTTAGACCATTTTCAGCGGTGTTCTTGCACCACTCATGGGCCTGTTGTAACTGTTTAGGGTCAAAGCAGTATTCACCTTGTTCGTTGACAAAATACATATCGGCTTCGACATGCAAGGCGTCATAAGTTTTTGCTTTTGTTGACTTACCCGAACCTGGCAGCCCTCGAATGAGTATTAGCTTCATTGATACATTACGGCTTAAATCAAAAGCATGAGTTTATCGTAAATAGTACTCTGTTGCTCTGATTACTGGCGATATCAACACTTAATCACTCTTCTACACGTCTTGGCATTGCTAAGCAGAGACAATAACCACAAGATAACTAAGTGCTCTCTTGATAAAAACACAAATAATTTACAACTATCCATTTTGTATATCGACAAGCGTATCAAACTATTATAGATTTAGATGTATAGACGTCTACATATCTAGCTTAGGGAGAAAGCTGTGCCTATCCGCATTCCAGACCAATTGCCAGCGAGCGATGTTCTTCGTGAAGAAAACATCTTTGTTATGCCGCTATCAAGGGCATCGACACAGGAAATCCGTCCACTTCGAGTCTTGATCCTCAACCTAATGCCGAAGAAGATTGAAACCGAAACTCAATTCTTACGCCTTCTATCGAACAGCCCGTTGCAAGTGGATGTTGAACTGCTTCGAATCGATGACCGTCCAAGTAAAAACACACCGACCGAGCACCTCGATAACTTTTACCGTCAATTTGAGATGGTGAAAAACCGTAACTTTGATGGATTGATCATCACTGGTGCGCCATTGGGTTTGGTGCAGTTTGAAGATGTTATCTACTGGGATCACCTAAAAACCATCATGGAGTGGGCTAACAAGCACGTGACCTCGACTCTTTATGTGTGCTGGGCTGCTCAAGCGGGCTTGAAATTGCTGTATGACTTACCGAAGCGCACTCGTAAAGAGAAGCTGTCGGGCGTTTACAATCACGAGATCCATAACCCTTACCACCCTATTCTGCGTGGTTTTGATGACACCTTCTTAGCACCACACTCTCGCTATGCAGATTTCTCACCCGAGTATCTAGCAGAGCATACTGACCTTGATGTCCTTGCGACGTCAGATGTCGCTGGTGTGTATCTCGCGGCAACCAAAGACAAGCGAAACGTGTTTGTGACCGGTCACCCTGAATACGATGCGCATACGCTTCACAACGAATACATCCGTGATTTGGGTGAAGGCATGGAGCCAGTCATCCCAATTAACTACTATCCAAACAATAACCCAGACAACAAACCCGTTGCGAGCTGGCGAAGTCACGGGCACTTACTGTTCTCAAACTGGCTAAATTACTGCGTTTACCAACAAACGCCTTACGATTTGGATCACTTCAGCGAAGAGAACTTCACCAAAGACGACTAATTCTGTTAAGTCGCCTTCAAGTCATATCGTTCGCGCGAGCCGTTTGTCATCCCTCGATTTTGAGTCGGTAACAAACGGCTTTTTTATGGCGGGTGAGTCGCATTACCTCACCTTTTTGCCATTTAAAATAACGACTTCTCCTATCATGAACAAGCATCAAGAAGGAGTCCGTTAATGCCCGCAGCCAAGTTATTACATTCATTCATTATCATTGTTGCCATCTTGGTTTCGGGTTGTGTTTCCGTTACTGAGGGAGATACCAAAAAGGTCGATTCTGACCCTGTTTCAATGTCTGAATCGAGGATTGCGCTTGGCTTGGGATACATGGAACAACAGAACATGGTTCGTGCGCGAGAAAACCTAGAACTCGCGATTCAACATGCACCCAATTACTATCGTGCTCGCCTTTCCATGGCGCACTACTATGAGCAAGTCGGTGAAATTGACGAGGCAAGACAAGAGTACAAAAGAGCTCTTCGACTTGATTCAAGCAACGGAAACGTCCTCAATAACTACGGGACGTTTTTATGTAAGCAAGGCGAGTATAAACAGGCCGATAAGTACTTTAATCGCGCCATTGACCAGCCCTACTACTTAGTATCCGCCAGTTATGAGAACGCAGCTTTTTGCGCATTTAAGGCAGGTAATACAGAACAAGCCAAGTATTACTTCACACGCGCCATTGACCATGATCCGAACCGAGTAAAGTCGATATTACAGTTATCGAAAATTGAAGTGAGTGAAGCCGATTATAACGACGCTAGGCTTCGTCTGTTTAAGTTCCACCAGCGGTATGGCTATCAAATTCCATCGCTTCAAATTTTAGTCGATCTCGAAAAGAAAGCCGGAAACCATGCGCTTGAGAAGAAGTACCAAAGTAAGTTGGATGAATTGCTCTCTGCTTAACCAAATCTAATAAAAACGGGCTTGTTGATTGAACAACAAGCCCGTTTTTATTAATAGAATTAACGATACTTTCTAGTTTAATGTGTGAACCGTTATTTAAGCGCGATCCATTCTTGTCTTTGCTCGTCGTCCATAAAAGTCCATGCTACAAAGCGACTCACTTTCTGGCCTTGAGACATCTCTACGACTTTCACTTGTTTCGCTTTAAGCTTACCAAGTTCAGAACGAAGCATATCAACGTTGTCTTTCTTCGAAATTAGCGTCGTGAACCACAGCACTTGAGTCGCAAACAATTGGCTCTCTCTTGCCATTTTCATGATGAATGCTGCTTCACCACCTGGGCACCATAACTCCGCTTTTTGACCGCCAAAGTTTAAAGTTGGCTTATTTTGCTTGGCTTTTTTCGCTTCAGGTTTGAACGTTTGACCCGCTTTCTTAGCTCGGTTTGCCGCTAGGTTGTCTAATTTACGCTGTGTCCCCTTTTCCGCTTCCTCTAGAGAGCTGTGGAAAGGAGGGTTGCAAATAGTGACATCGTAACGTTCGTTATCTTTGATTACGCCCTTAAAGATAGATTCAGAGTCCGCTTGCAAACGTGCTTTGATCTTACCCTTTAAGTTAACGTTACTTTCAGCAATGAAATTCGCGGCTTTCACCGACACAGGGTCAACATCACTACCCGTGCAACGCCATTTGTATTCCGTGGCGCCAATAATTGGGTAGATACAGTTCGCACCAACACCGATATCTAGCGCTTTCACTGATTGATGATTGTAAGGTTCGCCCTTACCATCGCTATTAAGAATGTCTGCAACTCTATGAATGTAGTCCGCTCGACCAGGAATAGGTGGGCACAAGTATCCAGCCGGAATATCCCAGTGCTTAACACCATAGTGATGCGCCAGTAACGCTTTGTTGAGTAGTTTTACCGCCAGTGGATCAGAGAAATTAATCGTGTCTTCGCCTACTGGGTTCTTAACTAAGTGTGCTTTTAGATCTGGTAAAGCCGCGACCAATAGATCGAAGTCATAACGCCCTGTGTGTTGGTTTCTTGGGTGCAAACCCGCTGCTGGCTTTACGGTATTCTTATTGCGTTGTGAACCACCAGTGCGCTTCGAGCCAGAAGGCTTTTGAGAGCCGCTCGATCTTTTTGGTGAGTTCTTATTAGAAGTGCCTTTTTTAAAAGGAGCTTTGCCCTTCCCGCCTTTGTTGGTGCTTGGTTTACCAGAAGCTCGCTTAGCTTTGTTCTGTCCAGTCGCTTTTGAATCCGCACGGTTACGGTTTGCATCAGAAGCACTGTTTTTTGATAGGCTTAGCGTGGTTCTTTTTTGTGATTGGCTCATTGGGCTACTTCTTTAAATCTAGATAAATCATGAACAAACGGGCATCTAACTCTAATTGATGATATTCCGGTTCCATGTGACAGCATAGTTGGTAAAAGGCTTTGTCGTGGTCTTTCTCTTTGATGTGTGCCAGTTCATGTACCACTAGCATTCTCAACAAAGGCTCAGGGGCATTACGAAATACACTGGCGATACGAATCTCATTCTTCGATTTGATCTTACCACCGTGGTTTTTGGCGACATAAGAGTGCAGACCTAATGCATTGTTGATTAGGTGGATCTTGCCATCATAAATCACTTTACTAATGGGTGGTGTTTTCTTCATATAGCGATTTTTAATTTCAATCGCATAATCAAACAGGGCTTTCTCGCTTTTTATTTCATGATTCTTTGGGTAGCGAGCTTCAAACCACGGTACCAATTTACCTGACTCAACAAGCTGAGTAACAGGATCGATAATGTGTTTAGGATAGCCTTGAATATAGCGTAATGAAGGATGCATGCTGAAAGACCGTACAAGTTGCGTCACATCAAAACATTGTGACGTCGAAAATTGAGCCGCATAGTGTAACTGATCACACTTTTCTAATCACCTAGGATTCGTTACACTTTAACGAGATTCACCAAGAGCTAGACTCAAAAAGAGACTGTAAAGATGAAACGTGTTGTATTGTACGTGGCAGACAAATGCCCGCACTGTAAAGATGCCCAAAGATATTTGGACTCTAAGAAGATTGTTTACCGCTTAACGAATGCCAAGATGCAACGCGGCCGTAAAGAATTACAAGCGATGGGCGCTCGCTCTATCCCAGTGCTTAAAATCGGTGACCAGATTATGGTCGGATGGAACCAAAAGAACTTCGATAAGATGTATAACTCAAAAAACACTTAACACTATTTAAGTTGCTATACCTCTTTACAACAAAGCCCGAATATCCCACCTAAGATATTCGGGCTTTGTGTTATCAGTATCGGAAACCAAGGTCTACCTTTCCCTTTTCGCCACTATCCTTTTACCTTCAGAACGCCACTACAAGACGCGCATCTGTATTTCTCTTTTATACCGAGAACTTTGTCGACTGATGTTCTGCGAACTCTAATGAGCCTTCGTTCTTTACACTTACATTTCATGGAGCTAGGGTTGCCTAATTGATTAATTTAAAGGCAGCTAATATCTCCCAGTCACCACTTGTTAACCATATTGTAGGGCACACATTTTTCACAGAATAATATAATCGACGAATTAATTTTCAAACGGGCTCATTACTCTCATCTTAATACCTAGCCCTTGATTTTAAAGACAGTATCGCACTTACTGCATTTATATCGACCCTTGATTCCTAACACTCGGTCGAGAAACGTTCTACGAATTCGTATTAACGTTTGCTCCTTACATCCACATTTCATAGCCCCTCACTAACCACTCAAAAAGTACTAGTATTATTTAACGGGCATGCATACCAAGTAAATTAGAAACTGTTAATATCCGCGTTACTCATAGTGATATGCGTCGCATAAATCCATGAAAAATGTGACATTAATCCCAAGTATTTACAGGGTTAATATGTTACTAATCACACATATTGTTTAACGAAATCGATAAAGGTTCTATCAGCCTTAGACAAATAGCCCTCTTTTCGCCACGCCAAAGATAGATTAAGTTTTACTGGGTCTTTAAATGGCACACCAACAACGTCATCTTCATACTCTGTTACCAAGCTAAGCAATGCGGTAATGGCGAACTCACGCTTTACGATGGAGAGAATCATTGGCAACAAGTTAGTCTCGAATGCGATGGTCATATCTAAATCGTATTTTTTACAAGTCGCATCAATAAAGTCACGATGGAAATACCCTGACTTAAACATGATTAGCTCTTGCTCAAAAAACTCTTCAAAGGTAATGGATGACTGTGACGCCAATGGGTGTTCTTTACCGACAACTGCTAACATTTCAGAGCTGAGCAAATGGTCGGTTTCTAGGTCATCCGGTACATTTTCATGATTGATAACACCGATATCGAGTTCGCCGTTTAATAACATTTCGCGAATCGAAGCAGTGCCCGCATCAATCAACGTCAGCTTGAGATTTGGGTACTGGCTTTTAAATGCCATAACCACTTGTGGGAAGAAGTAACTCCCCATCATGCTTGGGGCTCCCAAACGCACTTCGCCTTTTTCCAAGCCTTTCAATTCATTCATCGCCAACTCAGCGTCATCAAACTGCTGCGCGATACGCTTGGCATGCTCAAACAGTACCTTTCCTTCCTCCGTCAAAGTGACCGTTTTATCTCCGCGTCGGAACAGAACCAGATCAAGTGTTTGCTCGAGTTTTTTAATGGATATGCTCAAGGCAGGTTGAGCGATATGTAAGGCTTTGGCCGCTTGGGTAAAATTCCCAAACTGTGCAACGGCGAGAAAATGTCGAAGGGGTTTTGATTCAAGCATGGCGATATATCAAATATATGGAGATGATATTTTTAATATATTCCTTTAATCCATCTCGTACTGATAACTTGTTCACAAACAGCTTAATTATCCCGCATAGGCACAAGATAAATGTTCGACAAAGACAGTACTCAATACAAACGGATCACTCAATCATTAGCGATTGGTTCATTTATCATTTTCTGTAATCTTTATGTGTTTCAACCTATCTTGCCGCACATGGCTCAGCACTTCCAAGTGTCTGAAACCCAAATTAACTGGCTATTTGCTGCAACCACACTTGGGCTATCGATTAGCTTAGTACCGTGGGCTATCGCTTCAGAGTCCTTTGGGCGAAAGCCTATCATTCTATTTAGCCTTTTTGCGATTCCAATGATTGGTTTGGGCATGGCATTTACCACCACGCTGTTGCAACTCGTGATTGCTAGGGCATTGATGGGTATTGCAGTCGCAGCTTTCGCCGGTGTTGCCGTCGCCTATATGGTGGAGGAGCTAACGCCAAAAGCCTTTGCTGTAGCGATTGGTGGCTATATTGCTGCCAATTCATTGGGAGGGATCTTTGGCCGTGTGTTGGGCGGCTTGCTGACAGACTATTTCGATTGGCACGCTACTGTACTGATTTTTGTGGTGGGCTCACTATTAGGCGCTTTATTTATCGCCTATCGGCTGCCCGACCAGCAAAACTTCAAGCCACAAAAAGGGCTGTTCTTTCATCATAATCGCTCGGTCGTAATGCATTTAAGAAATCGTACCCTATGGCTTGCTATGTTGATTGGTGGAGCCAACTTCGCTCTGTTCGTTAACCTGTATTCCGTAATGGGCTTTAGATTGGTGTCAGAACCTCACTCCGTTCCAGTTGGCTTAGCATCACTGATCTTTCTTTGCTACCTGGCGGGTACCGTCAGCTCTAAACTGTCTAACAAATGGACACTACGTTTCGACCCGTTAAATGGAATTCTGTTAGGTGTGTGTATAAGCTTGCTAGGAATGCTGGTCTCTGCGATTGATGACATTCCATTCATGCTTGCAGGATTACTGCTGATAAGTGGCGGGGCTTTCTTCTCGCATACTCTAGCCTACTCTTGGGTCAGTCAAAAAGCACCAAGCGCCAAAGCGACGGCAACAGCGCTCTACCTTGTACACTACTATATCGGAGGCAGCTTGGGCGGGTTCTTACTCTTATACTGTTGGCAGTTATTTGGTTGGAATGGCGTGATTGCGGGAGGCTCTGTCTTCTATGTCGCGATATTTGCTTGGGTCTACCAGTTGAAACAACTTCAAGTATCGACATCTAAACTCGCTGAAGCATAGAAACAGCAGCATTTTCGAGACAATTAGTGCTTTTGATTAACAACCGTTCTGATATCCTACGCAAAATTTCATTTCGGAACCTGTTATGTCGAACACTCAAAACACTGATCTTCAAACCATCCATGACCAAGTAAAACAATGGTTAGACGATGTTGTTATTGGCCTAAACCTGTGCCCATTTGCAGCAAAGCCACAACGTAATAAGCAGATTAAGATCTTTGTGAGTGAAGCGGAAACCGAAGAGGCATTGCTAGAAGACATCATGACTCAATTTGTTGAGTTAGATAACACGCCAGTCGAAGAACTAGAAACGACTCTGGTGGTTGTTCCTAACATGCTGCAAGATTTCTTCGACTACAACATGTTCATCGATTGGGTAGAAGCTTTGATAAAGCAGCAAGATTGGGAAGGGGTTTACCAAGTGGCGACCTTCCATCCTGATTACTGCTTTGGCGGTGCGGATCCTGAAGACGATGAAAACCTGACGAACCGCTCGCCATATCCGGTTTACCATTTAATTCGTGAAGCGAGCATGGAAAAGGTGTTGAAGCATTACCCTAACCCTGAAGCGATTCCAGACACCAACATCGCTCGAGTTGAATCGTTAACACCAGAAGAGCGCCGCAAACTGTTCCCGTATCTGTTTAGTTAAGCTCTCAGCTCTCAGCTCTCAAAATTAAGCATCTAAATATTGGTAATATGGACGAGACACGAACTGATCTCGTCCATTTTGTTTTGCAACATACAAACATTCATCGGCCACTTTGATCAGTGAGTCTAACGCCGATATCCTCTCGTTTCTTGTCTCACCTGGGCTAAGTTCAAAATGGCATGCACCAATAGAGATAGTAATAGGCTTTCGATCAAGAGTAATTTTCTTCACTTCCTCAAGCAGCGTGGCAAGCTTATCCTCAACCGTGTTGACTGGAGTATTCGGATACCAAATCACAAACTCTTCGCCACCAAAACGAGCAACAAACTCTCCTTCTTGAGCATTACTACTCAACACATTGGCCACTTTCTTTAGCACAACATCGCCCATTTGATGACCATAGCTGTCGTTCACTGACTTAAAGAAATCAATATCAACCACGGCCAACGTGCCTTTGCCCAAAGAGCCTTTAAGTTGCTTTACCTCACCATTAAGTGTTTTAAATAGAAAGCGTCTATTGGGTAAATGTGTCAGTGGATCATAGAGTGCTTGATACTCGAGCTTCTCATTTAATTCTTGGAGTTTTCTCTCTTGCTGCCTGCGAACGAGTTCCACCTCGATCCATGACGCCATTAGCTTCATCACATCAATATCGAACTCTTTAAACTCGCGGTAATAAGGGTTACCACTCGAAAAGTTAAGCGTGCCGTATAGTTCATCATCGACAAAGATAGGAATACCGATATAAGACTCGAGACCAAAGGATTGATAAGCAGGATGTCGCGCGTAAGTGTTGTGCTCACCACAATGCTCTATGCAGATAGGTCCACTTGAGCTACATGTGATCTCGCAATAAGTCGAGCGGTAATCGAACATATCACCGCTTTTCAGGTCGACACCTTCTGGTGTGACACAGTGCTCCACAAGGTAAGTATTACCCTCTACCTTAGACAATATACCGATATCCAAATCAAAACGCTCAAGCCCCATTGTGAGCAACTGAGCAATCTGAACATCGAAGCCCTTTCGATAATCATTGGTAATTTGATACAAGCGGCGTATAACAATTTCGCTTTCACTAGCTTGGTGCATAACGATATCCCACTGCTGCCTAAGTGAGCAACAACATTAATATTTCTAATATAAACAAGAGTAAAGAGTAAAGAGTAAAGAGTAAAGAGTAGAAAATCATAATAATCAATTGATTTGTGTGCAAAATACCTCATTGGTCCAATGAATAAAAGTCGAGTTCTTCGACTTTGCGTTAGCACCCTATTCCTACCTTTGTTAAAATGGCCCATTAACGAAACAGAATGGATAGGAATATGAACCTTTCTCAACTAAACCAAGAAATCTACGATCACCTTTACCGCGATATTGAAGAGTTCCGCAGTACTTTTGATCTGCCTGTTGCTGCTCCTGAAACAATGGATGAAAAAGGCGATACGCTACATACTTCTCTAGCGATCGAAGAGCTGACAGAATTGGCAGAAGCTGACTCTAAAATCGAACAAGCGGACGCTATTGTAGACAGCGTTTATGTTTTGATGGGACGTTTGGTTCACCTTGGTCAATCTAAAGTAGAAGACAACCTAGCGATCAGCTACCTGATCGATCTTCTGTTGAACGTTGCTAAAAACCGCTCAATCGACTTCTTACCTTGCTGGGATGAAGTACACTCAAGCAACATGAGCAAAGTATGTCGTAACGAGACAGAATACGCAGAAACCGAAGCTTTCTATGCTGAGCAGAACATCAAGCTAATGGCGGTTCAAAAAGGTGAATACATCATTGCTAAATGTGCGGAAGATTTCGTATCCGAAGGAAAAACAGTTCGCCAAGGTAAAGTTCTGAAATCAGTGCATTACCGCCCAGCGAACCTTGAGCCTCTAACGGCTTAAGTGCGTCAAATATTGGCTGTTTAAGTAAGTAGCCAACTGAAATAGCAAACGCCACGTTATAACAACGTGGCGTTTTATTATCTATTAATCGAACCTAGGCGTTATACCAGTCGCGCCATATGGTAAGCCGCCACATATTCGCCATTTCTGAAGGCAAACCCTGCTGACTCCCCTTCAATCACGAAGCCAAACTTCTTATACAGACTGATCGCTCGTTCGTTATCGGTATAGACGGTGAGTTCCAGTCGTTTGATGTTAATCCAGTTGTCACATAAGTCGATCGCCGTTGCGAGTAACTGGCTACCTACACCTCTGCCTAACACATCGTCTTTAACACCCATACCAAAAGAAGCGACATGACGCCTTCTTGGGTTTACACACACTTCTAAACCTAGGTTGCCAACAATTTCTCCGTCCAATAACGCGACATATGAGTACACATTATCTGGAACATTTGAGATTCGTTTTTGCCAGGTTTCCAGAGATGGATTTGGGAGTTGCAGCGTACCGGTATAAGCATTAGTGCATTCGTAAACTTCTTTTATTCCCTTTGCATCTGACGGTTCAGAGCGTCTCACTACAATACTCATCGCAACTCCTACTGTTATTATTCTTTGCTAAATCTGAAGTACACTTTTTATGTGCACCTAGACACACTACCAAAGAGTAGATATTTAACAATAGGTTAGATAAAATTGTTTTTATTTGAGCGGATATAGCGAGCAGGTATGAATGTATTAAAGAAGACGTTGATTTGAGTACAAAACGATTTGAGCTGGAAGAAATTCGATACGGACACTTCTCGCACCCATACCATAAACTTTATAGGGTGAGTCTATTTTAATTAACTATGCTCTATCTGGGCTAATGGAAATTTAGCCCAGATTTAAGATCACAAGTATCTAAGTCAAAAGCATAGCTATCAATTCAGAACAGGATTAGCACAAATTATCATTTAAAATCTTGAGCCCAAAATGACTGAATACCTGCTTTAGCAGAGGGCTTAGCGTCTCTAGAGGCAATACCCACTCTAGTATGACCTGCTCCCATAACGTTCTGACAATGCCCTTCGTGTCCAGCCCAACTGCTATGGCCTGCATTATTTTTGTTGCCGTCAGTTCTAGGCTCTGTGTAACCAATAATTGGAATAATTGCTGATTTAGATTCTAATTTGAATGCATTTTGCGCATTAAGATGTCCCCAATGACCTTGAGCATTTCGGTTATATTGTTCATCTGAGGTGATTTGCGCATCAGTTTTCAAACTATCATCCCAAGCGACTGGTGAAACGGCTGGGTAGACACCAGCTGGATCGTTCCCGTGCGCATCGCAATAACGTGCTGTAGAACGCGCGCAGTTTGTTGCTATCACAGTTTGATACTCAATAGCACTACTTGTTACGCCCTTAGGAATATTAACGATCTTACACCAGTTTTTGCTAGCTACACTACCACCTGGAGAGCCCCCAAACACTGTACCATCAAGTATTTCACTTCCTGTCAGTGCATTGAAATCATAAACGTCAGTGTTAACATTATTGCTTACAGATAACGTAATCAATCCATTATTATCCACATTAAACAATGCATTTCCGGCACTATTCGCAGCCGCTACTATATGTGGCCCTTGAATAGATAACCATGCAGGTCCAAAACTATCTTCAAGTTGATCACCATAAGCTTTTGCTAAGAATTCATATGTGTGTAGTGCGCTCTTAGTTCCAGATGAATCAATAGAAAAGGCTGTTCCAGCTTGTGCCAACTTTAACTTTGCGTCCATTTTTGCATTTTTGAATTCATACGAGGCAAGTAAATTATTACTGCATTTCTGGCCAGTAGCAGAATAGTCATACGCATACTGAGCAATATTCCCATCAACGGTAAGAACATTAGCATCACGCTGAGCAGATAATTGCGTCGATTTATAACAATACCACTCGTTCCCATTTTGAATGATGATGGTCGCTTTTGCAGGACCTCCTTTAGCTGGGAACGGTGATGTCGAGAATTGTATTTGTGTGTTAACAATATCTGCCCCCCCAAACAAAGGCACATTGTTTGACACTGCTATCTTGTCATAATGTTTGAAAGTACTGTTCTGCGAAGCATTAGCATTTTCAAGCAAACCATTAATTACAGTAAAGATATTACTGATAGGCACAGGTTGTGCCGCATTGTTAATCCCACCAACCTTACTTGTAACCGGCCCTAATCCACCAATTTGATTTTTTAGCAGTGTTATTTGTTGACTGGTTAATGCACCATTTGGCTGATTTAGTAACGTCTGTATCTGTTGGTTTGTTAATGTACCTGCAGGTTGTTGCATTAAATTTGAAATCTGCTTGGGTGTTAAACTTTGTGTGTGAGTATTTTTTCCGTCAGAAGATGAATTACAAGCGGCAAGTAATACTGGAGCTAATAAAATAAAAAAACGCGAATACATAAAACAAGTCCTCAGGATAGTTATACAAAAAACGAGCGACGAAGTAACCATGATAAATAAATCATATTAAAATCAAATGCATAGCAATCAAAGTCCATACTAACACTCATTCAGCAGCACAAATAATGCACTATTTTGGATTTATTTATAATAGTTAAAATTAATATAACCCTTCAATTCTCAAATGTGAGACGCATTTTTTTGATGTATAAAGCAAGACTAAACATTTGAATCTAAATTCAGACAATGCAATCAATGAATTGGAAAAATTAAAAACAAAAAACAAAAAAAACAGTGTACAAAACCGATATTTCCTGATAGAACCAGGTAAGACCTCACTAAGCAATGTTCTTTTGAAATATATATTTCAAAAGAACATTGAGTGTAAAGCCTATTCAATATGAGGATTTGCAACAATTGGAATACAAAGAATCTTGTTATTTCAAATAATGACAAACACTAATAATTAAATGAAAATATGAATGATTATGGGTAATTGTGTAAATTTATAAACACAAAATATGATGTGCGCGCAAGGGTTCATCGACTAGATATTTAGGTTAATCTATGTTCCGCTAAGTTGTCCGCACTACACATTTATTAGCAGAAGAGCACAGCAAGGTCAGGTCTCATTTAAGATAAAAACAAGACAATCGATACAGAACCTAGCCGTTGATGCGACTGGCTTTAAGGTTTGTAACAAAGGCGAATGAAAGTAAATTACCACCTTCTAAAGAAGGTGGCTTTGTGTGAGCCCCCTAAAAGGGGGCCTTTGTTTAGTCCAACGCCAGTTGCTGCTGCTCCACGCGCTCTTTTTTCTCTTGATGTCTTACATAGCGTCGAATGATTTCTTCATTAACCCCTACGCTATCGACAAAATAGCCCCTTTGCCAAAAGTGGTTACCCCAGAGTTTGTTTCTCCTTAAATATGGAAATTTACTAAAGAGTTTTAAAGC